>JAMOLY010000001.1 GCA_027068835.1 Thiomicrorhabdus sp.
GATATTGGCGGTGGAACCACTGATATTGCGGTTTTTCAGAACGGAGCCATTCGACATACCGCCGTAATTTCTGTGGCAGGAGATCAGGTTACGAATGACATTGCGGTTGCATTTAGAACGCCAACCCCAGCCGCCGAAAAAATTAAAAAACAGTATGCGTGTGCTCTGCCTCAATTGATCGATAAAGACGATGAAATTGAAGTGCCGAGTGTGGGAGATCGTCCAGCACGTTGCTTATCAAGGCGTACATTGGTTGAAGTGGTTGAACCAAGGTATGAAGAACTGTTTCAGTTGATTCAGGCCGAGTTACGCAGTGCAGGATTTGAAAATATCTTGGCTGCAGGTGTTGTCTTAACGGGGGGAAGTTCGTTGGTTGATGGTGCGGTTGAACTGGCCGAAGAGGTGTTTCATATGCCCGTTCGACTTGGGTATCCTCAAGGTGTGAGTGGTTTAACCGAAGAAGTAAACAGCCCTTCATTTGCCACGACGGTGGGATTACTTATGTATGCAAAAGAGCATTTTGGCGACGTTTTACATGAAGAGCCTGAAAAAACAAAATCACTGGGTGTTATGGATATTTTTGATCGAATGCGAAACTGGTTTAAGTCGAGCTTTTAATTGCTCTAATATAAAAGTAGCTTAATGAGTTATGTTAAAATACCTTTTTGAGATGATGTATACAACACAGTTGGAAAGCCCTTGAATCAGAGAACCGTTGCAAATCAAATTAAAGCCAAAGGCATTGGGTTACACACAGGACATGAGTCGGTGATGACATTGAAACCTGCGCCTGTAAATACAGGGGTGGTTTTTCGTCGTATTGATTGTGATCCCGTGGTTGAGTTTAAAGTGTCTCCTGATATTGTTGGGGAGACCATGTTGTGTACAACGATTGTAAAAGAACAGCATAATCAAACAATTAAAATTGCGACCATTGAGCACTTAATGTCAGCTATCGCGGGCATTGGAATTGACAATCTTTATATTGATATTACTTCAGATGAAGTGCCCATTATGGATGGCAGTGCGTCTCATTTTATTTTCTTATTGCAGTCCGCAGGCATTAAAATTCAGGACGCGCCTAAAACCTTTGTAAGAATCTTAAGTTCAATTCGTGTTGAAAATGATAAAGGAGGCTTTGCCGAGTTTAAGCCTCATAACGGTTTTCGATTAAATTTTTCAATTGACTTTGAGCACCCCGCGTTTCAAACCACCGCTGAAAAAATGACATTAAACTTTTCATCAACATCGTATTTTAAAGAAGTAAGTCGTGCGCGTACTTTTGGATTTATGAAAGACATGGAAATGTTACGTGCTAAAAATCTAGGGCTGGGTGCGAGTTTAAAGAATGCCATTGGCTTGGATGACGAAGGCGTAATGAATGCCGAAGGCTTGCGGGATAAAGATGAGTTTGTACGCCATAAAATTTTAGATGCAGTTGGTGATTTATACATGTTGGGTCACCCCATTGTAGGAGAGTTTACCGCGCATAAGTCTGGACACGCATTAAATAACCAACTGTTACGTGCCTTAATGGAACAAAAAGATGCGTTTGAGCTGGTAACCTATGAAAACGACGGCAATCAGCCCATTCGATATGGCAGCAGTAAAATTTTGTTGTAGTGTTGAGTTATCGTAGTGTTGAAAGGACGAGTTGTCTTTGAAAGTAGACCCCTATAAATTAGGGGTTTTTTTTGGCTCGAAGACTGAGTTTATTCAGCGCTTTTTTAAGCCCTTCTGAGGGCACTTGTTCGCTTAATTGTTGCATCTCAATCGCGTCTTGATCGCTGGGGTAACTGGTGACTTGCCACTCTTTTTTAGTTGCAGTGGCTTGCAAAACCACTTTTACCTTAACGCTGTTAAGTTCTAAGTGCGGAAAATGCTCTTGAAAAATACCCAGTAGAGTTGGCTCATAAAACCGTAGCTGGGTTGCCCAAATATTGTCATCAATTTGTAAAATAAGTCTCTGCTGTTCAAAGCTTACCCCTATTAAATGGGGTTGCAGTGTTTTGGGAAGGGTGTCTTGCCCAACCTCAAGCAACGCTTGATACAGTTGTGCGCTTTCTAGTAAGGTGTTGAGTGCGCCACGGGCTTGATTTAGTAGAGGTTTCATTCAGATATTATCTATGGATGTGGTAGAATATTTTGTTATTTTATCGCATTATTGCGAAGGCACGCATAAAATATGCTGTTGTATCACTTTCAAGTTGTTTAAATTTTAAATCGGAAAATACCTTTAATGGCCCTTAAATTCTTTCAAAAAATCTTTGGCAGTCGTAATGAACGAATGCTTAAGCAGTATCGTAAAAGCGTACAAGCAATTAATGAACTAGAAGCCGAAATGGCCGCCTTAACGGACGAGCAGTTACAGCAAAAAACGCCCGAATTAAAGGCTGCGATTGCCGCAGGAAAAACATTGGATGAACTGTTGCCAGAAGCCTTTGCCGTGGTTCGAGAAGCGGGTAAACGTGTCTTTGGAATGCGCCATTATGACGTGCAGTTGATTGGTGGAATGGCACTGCATGAAGGCCGAATTGCAGAGATGCGCACAGGGGAAGGAAAGACACTGGTTGCGACCTTACCTGTTTATTTAAACGGTTTATCGGGTGAAGGTGTTCATGTTATTACCGTAAACGACTACCTTGCCAAGCGTGATTCGGAGTGGATGGGTAAACTGTTTGAGTTTTTAGGCTTATCAACGGGGGTTATTTTAAGCGGCCAGTCTCAAGAAGAGAAACAACAGGCTTACTCAAAAGACATCACCTACGGAACCAATAATGAGTTTGGTTTTGATTACTTGCGTGACAATATGGCAATTTTTACAGCCGAAAAAGTCATGCGTTCGCAACCGTTTGCAGTCATCGATGAAGTGGATTCCATCTTAATTGATGAAGCACGTACCCCCTTAATTATCTCAGGGCCTGCGGAAGATAAAGCCGAGCTATATCAAAAAATTAATCCCTTAATTCAGCACCTAGAGCAGGGTGAAGAGGACAAAGAAGCCAAAACGTCTTCGGGTGATTTTACGATTGATGCAAAATCCAAACAGATTTATTTAACCGATCAAGGTCATGCAAAGGTTGAAGAGTTGCTGGCTGATATTGGCTTACTTGAAGAGGGCGACAGTCTTTACGATGCCGTGAATATAGGGTTAATGATTCACATTAATGCGGCACTTCGTGCCAATTTATTATTTGAAAAAGATCGTGATTACATCGTTGAAGCCAATGAAGTGGTGATTATTGATGAGTACACAGGGCGAAAAATGTCAGGTCGTCGCTGGAGTGAGGGGTTACACCAAGCAATAGAAGCGAAGGAAGGTGTTAAGATTCAGCAAGAGAGTCAAACCTTTGCATCGATTACTTTTCAAAACTATTTTAGACAGTACAAACGTTTATCAGGTATGACAGGAACGGCAGATACCGAAGCGGGTGAGTTTTTATCCACCTATGGTTTGGAGGTGGTTGTTATTCCGCCTAATAAAGTGCCAAAACGTCAAGATTTAGCCGATTTAGTCTTTTTAGACATTGAAGGCAAGTTTGCAGCCATTGTTCAAGAGATCAGTGAAGTTACCAAAACACAGCAGCCGATCTTGGTGGGAACCGCTTCAATTGAAATGTCTGAGCTTTTGTCCGATCTATTAAAAAAGGCAGGGGTTAAACACAGCGTTCTTAATGCAAAGCATCATGAAAATGAAGCGCACATTATTGCCAATGCAGGGATGCCAGGTGCGATCACCATTGCAACCAATATGGCTGGGCGTGGAACGGATATTGTTTTGGGTGGTAGCTTGGAGGCCGAACTGTCTCAATTAAACAACCCCAGCGAAGAAAAAATTGCCGAGGTGACTCAAGCTTGGCAAGAACGTCACGATGCCGTATTAAGCTATGGTGGATTAATGGTCATAGGGTCGGAACGTCATGAGTCACGTCGTATTGATAACCAGTTGCGTGGTCGTTCGGGTCGTCAAGGAGATCCAGGGGTTACTCGTTTTTATCTTTCGTTAGACGATGACTTAATGCGTCGCTTTGCGTCTGAAAAAGTGAAGTCGATGATGAAGCGTTTGGGCATGACATCGGGCGAAGCGATTGAGCATAATATGGTCAGTAAATCCATTGAGCGTGCGCAAAAACAAGTGGAACGTTTGCATCAAGACGAGCGTGCTAATCTATTAAAATTTGATGATATTTCCAATGAACAGCGTAAGGTTGTTTATACTCAGCGTAATGAGTTAATGGAATCAGAAGATGTATCGGAAGTACTGGATGATTTGCGCGCTCAAGTGGTTGAGCAGTTGGTGGCAACCTACATTCCTAAAGGTTCTTTGGCGGAGCAGTGGGATGTGCCAGGTTTAACGTTAGCGGTTCATGAAGAGCTGGGCACAGAGTTTGATATTCAGGCTTGGTTGGATGAAGACAAAGATCTATATGAAGAAACTTTGATTGAAAAATTGGTTTCAGAACTGGAAGAAATTTATAGCACTAAAATGATGGTGGTTAATCCTGAAACCCGTCATCACTTTGAAAAAGAAGTGCTGTTGCGTACCATTGATAAAAAATGGCGTGAACACTTGGGCGAAATGGATTATTTACGAAAAGGAATTCATTTAAGGGGCTATGCGCAAAAAGATCCGTTTCAAGAGTATCGCCGTGAATCAACCGAAATGTTTAAAAGCTTTTTGCAAGAAGTGATGTTTGAAACTGTGAAAGTACTGTCATTGGTTCAAATTGAGGGTAGAAAAGACGTGGATGATTTTGATGAGCAAAACGCCGCCAACCGTACTCAAGACTTAGAGGCCACTCATCCAGAAGCCGCAGGAATGGCGGATAGACCAGCACAACAAGATGATGCGTCTTCCGAAGGTGAAAGTACGTTCAGACGAGAGTTACCTAAAGTAGGTCGAAATGATCCATGCCCATGTGGCTCGGGTAAAAAATACAAACAGTGTTGCGGTAAGTTAACGTAACGGGTTGGATAGAACGCATGGTATAAATGATTAAAAAACCCACCTTTTGGTGGGTTTTTTAATCGCTTTAATTTTATGGCAGTAAGGGGGGGGGAAGAAAAAATGAGTCAATTAACGGTAGAGATGCACCCAGTTTCAGGTGTGTATTTAGGAACATGTGCGGCCAACATTAAAAAAAATGGTCAAACCGATTTGGTGATTATGGAACTGGCCGAGGGCAGTGTTACCGTCGCAAGCTTTACCCAAAATGCATTTTGTGCCGCACCCGTTACGGTTGCGAAACAGCATTTATTGGATGCTTCCCCACGTGCGTTGGTCATTAACAGCGGCAATGCCAATGCCGGAACGGGCAAGCAAGGTATGTTGGATGCAACGCAAACTTGCGCTTGGGTGGCAGCCGAATTGGGTTGTAAGCCAACCGAGGTACTACCTTTTTCAACGGGAGTGATTGGCGAAAACTTGCCCATGAAAAAATTACAACAGGGTATTCCAAAAGCCTTGGCGAATTTATCCGTGACAGGCTGGCCGCAAGCGTGCGCTGGCATTATGACCACCGATTTAGTTCCCAAAGCCGTGAGTAAAGAAATTTTAGTGGACGGGCATTCGGTTCGAGTAACAGGCATATCAAAAGGGTCAGGCATGATTCACCCCAATATGGCGACCATGCTGGGGTTTGTGGCCACCGACGCCAAAATTACTCAAAGCTGTTTACAGCAATGTTTAACCGATGCCGTGAATGCCTCGTTTAACCGAATTACCGTAGACGGGGACACCTCCACTAACGATGCCTGTACCTTAACGGCTACCCAACAAGTGGATATGCCTTTGATTGAGTCCGTCGATTCACAAGCCTATCAAGATTTTTCAGTCGCCATGCGTGAGGTTATGATTGAGTTGGCGCAAATGATTATTCGAGATGGCGAAGGCGCAACCAAGTTTGTCACCGTCTTGGTCGAGGGGGGGGAGAATTCTCAAGAGTGTTTAAACGTCGCACATGCCGTGGCACTGTCACCGTTGGTAAAAACCGCTCTGTTTGCATCCGACCCCAACTGGGGGCGTATTCTCGCCGCGGTAGGTCGTGCAGGCGTTCAAAATCTAGACATTAATGCGATTAAACTGTATTTAGGCGATGTATGCATCGTTGAAAATGGCGGACGAGCAGAAAGCTATACCGAAGCAGCAGGGCAAGCCGTGATGGATCAAACCGATATTACTATTACCATTCAATTGAACCGTGGTGACGTTAATGAAGTGGTATGGACAACCGATTTCTCTTACGATTACGTTAAAATTAATGCGGAATATCGTAGTTAAAATTTAACCCTTTTCAGGAGTCATTTAAGCCGTTATTTTATATATTGACTACTCGCTGAGTAGTTACAATCCACCTTATATAAATCTCTGTCTCAAAACAAAAAATCAAGGCATATTAATGAATCTCCACATCACAGCCAACAGTCGTTTAAGCAGCACCTTAAAAAACCGAGCGGTGTCACAAGAGAATGCGGTGTGCGAAACACCTCATGTGATGACATTACCTCAGTGGTGGCAACAGTGGCAGGAGGGCTGTTTGCTTAGAGGGGAGTTGCCGCTGGAGGATTTGCCAGAGAAGGTGTTAAGTAATTTTGAGTCTCAATGGCTTTGGGAGCAGGCATTGCAGTCTGTTTTGGAGTCGCGTGAAAAAGCGATTTTAGAAAATTTAGGTTCGGATTGTGATCAAAATTCCTTTAAGTCGATTGCACTGTTAAACGTATCCAGCACCGCTAAACAGTTGCAACAGGCTTGGGTGCTCTCTCAAGAGTGGTTGCCTGAGTCGTGGTTAAATTCTCCTTATTTATCGGAAGAGTCGCAACTGTTTAAGCAGTGTCAACAGCACTATCTTGATACCCTTAACGCACGTAATTGGCAGGATAGTGTGTTGGCTCAACAGCAGGCATTGGTGTGGTTGGAGCAAGGAAAAGGTACGTTACCTGAACAGTTTACCTTGCACGGGTTTGATGACATTCCCCCTTTTATGCAACAGTGGCAGCGTATTGTGGAAGCCCGTGGGGTACTTTGTAAAATAGGGGAACCTGCTTCCAATGACAGCCGCTCAAAGCAAACCGAGGGCTACGCCGCACAAGATGAGCAGGACGAAGTACAGCAGGTGGCTCTTTGGTGTGTGGCGCAGTGGCACGCCTTGTCGCAATCTAAGCCCCCGCATGAGATTAAAATTGGGGTGGTGTCGCCTAACTTAGCGGACTATAAAGCCGCTTTAACTCAGTGTTTGGATGAACAGCTTTATGTAGATGGCTTGCAACCGTTGCAAATCCATCGAACTTCGCCTCCATTTTATAACTTATCGTTAGGCGTTCCGTTGTTGGAGTGCCCTTTGGTGCAAAATGCACTGCTCAGTTTGCAGTTGTTTTTAACGCCTAATAAATCTTGCTCCTATCAAGACTGGAGCCAGTGGCTTACCTCGGCCTACACTTTGGGCGATTGGGTGCAACGCCAACAGGCCGATGCCGCTTTTCGTCAACTGCAATGGGCCTCTTTTTGCTGGCCTACGTTGCTGGATACTCAAGTAGCGAGCGCCTTGCCCAATGCCCTAAAGCAGGTGTTAAATTCGGTTCAAAAAAAATCCCCCCCCCCCTTATCGACCTTAAAAGGATTTATGACTGCGTGTCACACGGTATTGAAACAGATTAAATGGGGCACAGAACGCACCTTAAATAGTGATGAGTTTCAGCAAAAAACCGCGTTTGAAGCGGCGTTAAATCAATTTGCATTGTTGGCAGAGATTCAGCCAAAACAGTCGGTGACGGCTTGGTTGTCGTTGTTTAAACGATTTTTAGCGGAGCAATTGCACCAATCGCAAAGTAAAGGGTTGCAACCGATTCAAATCATGGGCATGTTAGAAGCGGGCGGGCAACCTTTTGATGCTCTTTGGGTCTTGGGCATGACCGATGAAGCGTGGCCAAGAGCCGCTAATCCTAACCCGTTTTTACCGATGGCGTTGCAACGTGAAGTGATGTCGCCTCGTTGTGATGCCAAGCGTGAGTTGGCGTATGCGCAACAAGTGACCGAGCGTTTGGCGCACAGTGCAACGCAGATTATTTGGAGTTACGCCAAACAAAAAGGTGATGCCGAGCAACTGCTTAGTCCATTGATTCAGGCGTTTAATTTATCCCGTTATGAAGCCAAATCGTATCACTCATTGGCGCAACAATCGTTTCAGCAAAATGCCACGCCATCCATTGAATGGGTTTTGGACGCACAAGGGCCTGAGATGCCAGAAGGCAGTAAAGCCCCAGGAGGGACTGGGTTTTTAAAGGCTCAGAGCCAGTGCCCTTTAATGGCATTTATGGATTACCGCTTGGGTGCACGCTATGGATTGCAAACGGTGGAAGAGGGGCTTCAAGATAATAATCAAGGGTTATTGGTTCACTCAATTTTAGAGCACTTTTGGCAAGAGACTCAAACCCAAGTGGCATTGATTTCATTAAGCGATGAGGCGTTGCAAGCGCGATTGCAAACACACATTGAACACGCCTTTGATACCTTGGCAAACCATTTGGATGCTGCTTATGTAACCTTGGAAAAATCGCGTTTGGGTGAGCTGTGCTTGGCGTGGTTAAATTTAGAAAAACTGCGCTCCAGTTTTAAAGTGGTACAAACCGAGCAACGCCATGAAATCATGTTGTCGTACATTCAATTTAATGTGGTCATTGACCGTGTGGACGAGTGTTTACATGAAGGTGTGGGGGGGGGTAAATTTATTTTGGACTATAAAACGGGCAAAGCCAGTATTGAAGATTTACTTAAAACTCCCAATAAAGCGCCACAATTGGCGGTGTATTTGTTGGCGCTTCAGGATGACATTGCAGGCCTAGGTTATGGTGTTTTGCACTCGGACGACGGGGTTAAAATCAGCGCGATGATTCAAAATTTTGACGTATTAGCCTTGCCTAAAGCCTCCCGCTCCATTAAAGACTTTTCCAAACTGTCGGAAAAAGAGGGGGGGGATTATTTTGAGGTGCAATGGCAGGATTTTTTAGAGGATTTAAAATCTCAAGTATGGGAGCTGGCAGGCCAAATTCAACAAGGCCATGCCCCTATGGTGTTTGCTAAAGAGGGCGATATTCAATACGCACACTGTAAGTTGGCACTGCGTTTGCCCGAAGTAAAGGCACAGGTTGCAAACCGTTTACTCTGTGAGGAAGTAGGATGACTAAAAAAATCCCCCCCCCCTGTCTGAGCAGCTTACTAGGCGTGCAACAAGACCCCCATTTACTCGATGGTCAAGCCCGATTTGAAGCGATTAATCCGTTTGAGTCGTACATTGTGCAAGCCCCCGCAGGGTCGGGTAAAACCGCTCTGCTAACCCAACGGTTTTTAGCGTTGTTGTCGCAAGTGACACAACCTGAAAATATTGTGGCGATGACCTTCACCAAAAAAGCTGCCGCCGAAATGCGTGACCGAATTATGAGCGCACTGAATACAGGGCGTTTGCCCAGCCTGCCCAGTGATGCCAGCTTAAATGATCGCAACATTTGGCAACTGGCTAAACGGGCGTTGCAACAAGATCAAGCCCAAGGGTGGGACTTGTTGGACAACCCCAATCGCTTGCGTATTAAAACCATTGACGGGCTTAACAGCTATTTGGTAGGGCAAATGCCCTTGCTGTCTAAAATGGGTGCGCCGTCGTCCATCTTAAATAAGGGCGATTCCGCCTACCAAGAAGCGGTGCATCTGACCCTGAAATCGTCCGAATTAGAGAGTGAAGTCGGGCGGTTATTGCGCTTGGTAAATGGACGCTTTCACCGTGCAGAAAGCTTGCTTATGAGCATGTTGCAAAAGCGCGATCAGTGGATGGGGTCGGTATTGCGTTTTACGGGCGACGAAGCACGGGCGCATTTAGAGCAAGCACTGGCGTGTATTGTGTCGGATGAGCTTACGCAACACGTTGCGTATTTAAGTCATGTGATGCCTTATTTAAGTGAAGCCTGCGAACTGGCTGATTATGCGGTGCAAAATGATCAACCGGATTTAGCGATATTGTGCGGTGTTAGACAACTAAGTAATTCGCTGGAACACGTAGAGGCGTGGCGAGTATTGGCCAATTGGTTGTTAACCAAAGACAGTAAAGGCGTTCGTAAAACCGTCAATAAAAACAACGGATTTGTTGCAGGCAAAGGCGTAGCCAAAGAACGTAAAGATCAATTTTTAAATGTACTTGCCAGCTTACGTGAGAGCACACATGCGCCCCAGATTTTGGAGAGTTTGGTGGCATTAAAATCATTGCCCGATCCTGAATACACCCAAGATCAATGGGACGATTTGCAAGGCATTATTAGCCTACTTCGTGTAGCCGCCGCGTATTTAAAAGTGGTGTTTCAATCACTGGGGCAGGCCGACTTTATTGAAATCGCCCAAGCCGCCACCCAATCATTGGGGTCAGAGTTAAACCCAACCGATTTAGCGCAACAGCTCGACTACCAAATTCAACACCTGTTAGTGGACGAGTTTCAAGACACTAGCAGTGAGCAATACGCGCTGTTAACCAAACTCATCGCCGGTTGGCAGGAGGAGGATGGGCGCACCCTGTTTATTGTGGGCGATCCCATGCAGTCCATCTACCGTTTTAGAGAGGCTGAAGTGGGTAACTTTTTAAAAGCATGGCAGGGGCGCATTGGTTCGGTTTTGCTTAAACCCATTCAACTGCACGTTAACTTTCGCTCCTCTCAGGTCGTGGTCGATTGGGTGAACCGGAATTTTAAAAAGGTCTTGCCCGCAGATAATAAAATTGAAAAAGGCGCGGTGCGTTACAGTGATTCACACGCGTTTCATCAAACAATGGATAAGGGGGATAATAAGGAGAGTGATGCCAATGCAACCGTTGTAAATACGCACTGGGGCATTAATCGTTCTCATGAAGATGAAGCCCTTGAAGTGGTGGCGTTGATTCAACAACGTTTAGAACAGTTTGTAGAAAACGATGGCAAAAGTATTGCCGTATTAGGGCGCACGCGCTCCAGCTTAACGGGCATTGCAAGGTTGTTAAAACAGAAAAATATACCCTTTAGAGCGGTGGATTTAGAAGCTTTGTTCGAGCGTCAAGAAGTGCAAGATGTGCTGGCATTAAGCCGAGCCTTACTGCATGGTTCGGATCGCGCCGCGTGGATCGCACTGTTAAGATCGCCTTTGGTCGGTTTATCGTTGCAAGATTTACACGTGTTGATGGGCGAACAACCCTATCAATCCGTTTGGCAATGTTTGCAAGATAGCGACAACAGCACCTTATCAAACGAAGGCGCACAACGTATCGCGGCGTGCTTGCCCGTTTTACAGCACAGCTTATCCCGTTTAGGCAGTGTGCCGTTTTCGGTGTTGGTGCGAGAGACGTGGTTGCAACTGGATGGCGCACAAACCGTTGAAAACGCCTTGGCGTTAGAAAATGTGGACGTGTTTTGCCAAACACTGGCTGAATTTGACGGTCAACTACTCGACTTTGAACAACTGGAAAGCCTTATGGACAGCTTGTATGCCCGTGCCGACAGTTCGCCCAAAAGCCAGTGTATTGAGTTAATGACCATGCACAAATCCAAAGGATTGGAGTTTGACACCGTTATTTTGCCTGGCTTGGGGCGCAAACCACGGCAAGACGACACGCCACTGGTGGCGTGGTTTCAATTTTTGGCCTCCGAACAGGGGGGGGGTAAAAATTTAGAACAGTTGGTGATTGCCCCTATTACTCAAAAAGGACAATCTTCCTCATTATTAAGTCAGCTCCTAAAACGCTTTGAATCACAAAAACAGACCTACGAACTGGGGCGTTTATTGTACGTGGCCGCCACACGCGCCAAACAGCAGTTACACTTGTTTGGGCAAATCAACGTGAAAGAGACTCAAGACACCGAAAAAGAGTTTTTACCCACTCAAAATAGCTTGTTAGATACACTGTGGCCGTGTGTTAAAAATGACTTTAACCGCCTTGTTCAAGCCCATCAACCCGAAGAAGAGGGGGGGGGGATAAATGATACGCTGGAAACCGAAGAATCCTTGTGGCCTAACGTCAGCCGTTTGTCTTTGAATCGAGTTTCCTTTTCATCTATGGTAAGTGGCGTCTGTACTCATGATCAGGCCATAAAAACCACAGAAGAAGTGATTTCGCCATCAACTTCAGATGCGAACAAACTTATTTTAAAAGACAGCAAACAAGCATATGCAATTAGCCCTAACGAGGCACTGTTAAACACCTCCGTAGGCAATTTAGTGCATGTTGTATTGGAGCACGTGGTCGCTGAAGGCATTCAAAATTGGCCAGAATCACAAGTAGCACAGCGGTTATTACAACGCAAAGCGTTTTATCAGCGCTGGCTGCAAACACAAGGGATTACCGAACCTGAACTGTCACACGCCCTAAAGCGTGTCGCGCACTCCCTAAATAACGCCTTAACACACCCAAAAATACGTTGGGCTTTGGGGAATAGTGTCTTTACTGAAGCGGCAACGGAGTACCCACTCAGCTCTCTTTCTGAAACAGGTGACATTCAACACCATATTGTAGACCGAACCTTTATTGATAACCCACACGGCACACGCTGGATTATTGACTATAAAACCAGCGTATGCAACGAAACTATCGACCGAAAAGCATTCTTAGCACACCAAATAAATACCTATCAACCCCAGCTTGCCCGTTACGGAAAACTGTTCGCCCAAATTGAAAATAGACCTCAAAAATGGGTGCTCTATTTTACGGATTTGAATGAGTGGGTGGAAGTTGAAAAATAGCTAAAAACCTTTTTAAAATAATGGTATCTTTGGTTTTTATCTTAAGAGGGGGATGTTCATGAAATTATTAATTGCAATACTTCTCGTAGGATTCACCCGTTTGGCGCAAGCTTATACGTTTGCTTTTGACCTTGGTGAGGACTCATATATTTTTGCAGAAAACAAAAAAAATGTGACTTGGGGGGGGAATAAATTTTAGATACTTTGTACAGGAATAGCAAAATAAACGGTTAAAATAGCGTTTGTATATAATTTTAACGGCAGTCGAGGTAAGCATGGCAGGCTCTTTATTTGATCAGCTTAAAAAATCGGGATTGGTGGATGATAAAAAAGCCAAGCAGATTAAAAAGCAAAAGTATCAGCAAGCAAAGCAGAAGAAAGGTAAAAAAGGCACATCGGCTGTAAGTGAGGCGGCACAATTGGCTGAGAAAGCGGCGTTGCAAAAACAGGAACGAGATCGTCAACTCAATTTAGAGCGTCAACAAGCGCAAGAAAAAAAGGCAAATGAGGCCGCCGTTCAGCAAATTTTAGAAGCGAATCGCTTAAAAGGGTATGAAGGCGAAGTGGCGTATAACTTTGTGGACGGAAGTGCGGTTAAAACATTGAATGTTTCGTCTAAAATACACAAACAATTGGTGTCAGAAACCCTTCGTGTTGCACGTTTTAAGGGGGGGTATGTTTTGTTGCCTCTTGAGGCGGTTGAAAAGGTACAGCAACGTGATGTGGAAGTGTTAATTCCGCTTTCAGGCGAGGACAGCGGTGTTTCAGAAGCAGACAAAGATTATTACGCTCAGTTTGAAGTGCCTGATGATTTGATTTGGTAATGATTTGGGTTTATTAACTGATTAGAGTCTGTTGTATTTATGATGCGAGTTTAAAATTTCTTTTTTATGGCGTTGTCGCCATTTTTGAACTTGTAAAATGGCAATCGTTAAGAACAATAGTACCCCCGCACTCACCGCAATGGAGGCCGAAATTGAGCTGTCTAATTGATACGCGAGGGTGTAGCCAATCGCCACTGAAGCCTGTGAATACCCCACGGCAAACCACAGCATGGTTTTGAGTGATTTGGCGATCAGGTAGGCACTGCTGGCGGGAATCACGAGCAGTGCAACCACAAGAATCGCGCCGACGGCATCAAACGAAGCGACGGTGGTCATGGAGACCAGTGTCATTAAAAAGTAGTGCCAAAATACGATATTGATGCCGAGTGAGAGTGCAAGCTTGGGATGAAACGCAACCGTTTGTAAGCGGTTGAATGCCACAATAATGCTGATTAAAACAATTATAAATACCACGGCAATCGCCCAGAAGGCTCTGGGGCCAATCTCAAAACCATCATTTAAATTTCCCCCCCCCCCTATGTGCAAGGTGTCGAAAGGAATAAACGCGATCTCTCCATATAGCACACACTCTTGGTCTAGGTCGATTTGCCCAGCGTAGAGTGAGATTAAAATCACACCAATGGCAAAAAACAGGGTAAAGACAATCCCAATGCTGGCATCGCTTTGTAGTTTACCGACACGGTTTAAGGTGTCGCTTAACCAAGCGGTGAGCAGTCCAATAATGACCGCACCACCGAGCATAATGGGCAGGGCGCGGCTGTCGGTGATGAGGTAGGCCAGTACAATGCCAAGCAGTACTGAATGGCTAATGGCGTCTCCCATTAAGGCTTGGCGACGCAAAATTAAAAACACTCCTACCAGCGCACAAGCGGCGGCCACGAGCGAGGCAGTGGCTAGAATCCAAATGTCGTTGATCAATTTCTCCCCCCCCCCTCTTTTGAGTGAACAGGTGACTGAATAGACGAAGGCACAGAACTGGGTATTTGATTACCATGTGGGTCTTGCTGGCTGTTACTCAACTCTTGTTGCAATTGTGCCTCTTGCGCATCGGTTAAAATATGCTCGATTCGTTCGGCCTGTTGATGTACTTGATCGGGAGACAGTGCCGCTTGTTCGTTGAGGTAGTTCTCCCACAAACGGTGACGACGCGTCAGTTGTGTGGCTTTCTTAATGCCTTCTGGGGTCAGGGTAAAACCTTGCGTAGTACATTCGGTTAATCCTTTTTTACACAGTTGTTTTAGGGTGTTTTGCAAACAACTGCTGGGCATATTTCGAAACGATTGAATATCGGCTTGGGTAAAGTGGTGATGTGAAAATGGATGACCTTCGTGCAGTTTATAAAGGGTACGCAAAACATTCTCTTCGGCCACTTTTTGGCGCAGACGCTTGTAGTTTAGGTGCTGTTTAATCAGCCCTTTTTGCGGTGCAAACAGCAGGGATAGAATAAACAGCACGGATAAACTGACCACCATCCACGGCCCCGTTGGCATGGCGGGAGCAAGGTAGGATATTTGGGTGCTAATGAGGGCGCTTAATGCACCCAGTAGGGCGGCGATGATAAGAATGTGTGCGAGTTGGTTGCTCCAGTAACGTGCGGCGGCCATGGGGGTGAGCAGTACCGCCGCCATGAGTACTACGCCCACCAGTTGCAACCCCACCACCACCGACATGACAATCAATAATGCCAAAAGTAGTTCGTACCGATTAACGGCAATGCCCAACGTGCGCGCGTAGGCTTGGTTGAAGGCGATCAGTCTAAACTTTTGAAAAAACAGCACCACGGTAACGAGTACAAACACGGTGACGTAACCGAGCAGTTTAATGTCGCCTTCGGTCATGGCGGCCGCTTGTCCAAAGAGAATTTTATCGAGTCCGCTTTTATTGTTGACCTCCATGCCTTGAATAAACGACAGCAACATTAGCCCGATGGCAAAGAAAAAAGAGAGCGTGATCGCCAGCGCGGCATCGGCTTTTATTTTGGTGTTTTTGGGCAACCAGTCGATTAAGAAAAACCCGATAAAACTGCTGCACAGTGCACCGATAAAAATAATGAGCGGATCACGGGTTTGAAACAGTAAAAATGCCATCATCACACCGGGCAAGGCGGCATGCGCCAGAGCATCGCCAATGAGGGCGCGTTTGCGTAAAAAGGCAAAGCCACCAATCACCGAGGCACTCATGCCCAGCAGTACACTGCCCATCAGTACCCACAGTACGTTCATGTCCTCAAATTGCCAAAAGAGGCGAAGATTATCCCAAAGAGAGGGGGGGGGGAATAATTCAAAGCCTGCCATTTAAAAATTAATCGCCATCATGGGCTTTGTTGAGCTGGGTGCGGTACATGGTTTCGGTTAAATCGTTTAAGAGCGACAAGCGACCACCATAGGTTTTGTTTAGGTTCTCTTTGGTGAGCACTTGCTCAACGGGGCCTGCGGCAATGAGGCGGGCGTTGATAAAAATAATCCAGTCAAAATATTCGCCCACGGTATTTAAGTCGTGATGAACACAAACAATGGTTTTGCCTTGGGTTTTTAGGGTTTTAAACAGTTCAATAATGGTTTTTTCGGTCGAGACATCCACCCCCGCAAAGGGTTCATCCATTAAGTATAAGCGGGCTTTTTGCGCCAGTGCACGGGCTAAAAAGACCCGTTGTTGCTGTCCGCCAGAAAGCTCACTGATTTGGCGGTCTTTATAATCCCACATGCCTAAATCTTCTAGGGCGTGTTGGGCGATCTCTTTGTCTATTTTAGAAGGGCGTTGCCACAGTTTAAGTTGTCCGTGTCGCCCCATTAGCACCACGTCAAACACATTAATGGGAAAGTCCCAATCAATCTCTTCGCGTTGTGGCACATAGGCGATGGCAAGGCGTTTATGGGTTAAGGGTTCGCCAAAAAAACGCGCTTCGCCATCCATAATCGGTTCTAAGCCCATAATGCCTTTTAACAGCGTGGATTTTCCCGCCCCATTAGGCCCTACAATGGCAATGGTTTTTCCTTCGGGAATTTCAAAACTGACATCTGTGAGCACAGGCTTATGGTGGTAACGCATACTGAGGTTACTTACCGATAGGGGGGGGGTAGATTTTTTTGGATTGGTTTGTTTCATCGTTTAAATATCATTTTTTAACACAGAGTTGACCATTTTCAGACGTTATCTGAGTCGTTACTTATTTTAATGCCGATACAATGGTGTTTACATTGTGTTTGACCATGCCTATGTAGTGGCCTGTGGGGCTGTTTTTTAACCCCATGGCATCGGAGTAAAGTTCACCACCAATGGTGAGTGGATGCCCTTCGGCCTCCACGCCTTTCACCAACGCCTCAATAAAACGAGGCGAGACGCTGGACTCCACAAACACCGCTTTAATTTGGTTTTTAACAATGATCTGTTTCAGTTGGCGAATGTCCTGCAAGCCAAATTCTGATGCGGTGCTCACGCCTTGAAGCCCTTTGACTTGAATGTCATAGGCGCGTCCAAAATAGCCAAAGGCATCGTGTGCGGTAATCAAAATACGTTGTGATTTCGGGATGGTTTGAATCTCGTTTAAAACCCACTGATGTAACTGTTGCAGTTGGATTAAGTACGCTTGTGCGTTGCGTTGGTAGTCGGCTTGATGGCTTGGGTCTTGAGCAATTAAAATATCCAACACCCGTTCACCCGCTTTTTGCCATAGGCTAATATCAAACCAAATGTGTGGGTCTGGGTTGTTGTCGTGAAAAATGAGTTCATTATTTGAAATTAAACGGCTGATGGCAAAGACCGGTTTTTTACGCGCCATCTTTTCAAAAATGTCTTGCAACTTTCCTTCAAGATGCAGGCCGTTATAGAGAATAATATCGGCACGTACCAATCGCCTCAAATCGCCTTGTGTGGCTTTATACAGGTGTGGATCAACCCCTGTGCCCATTAATGCTGTCACCTTTACGTGCTTGCCACCAATGTGTTCGGTCAGGTCGGCAATCATGCCTGTAGTGGTCACAATATTAAGTTGTGCAAATGCCATGATCGGCGCAAGCAGTAAACTTAAGCCCAAAAGGAGGGGGGGAAGTTTTTTTGAAACGGTCAATCGGCGCATTGTTTTGGAGTTCGTAAGTGGGGTTTCGGTAATGTTTAACTTAGCCTAATAAAAAAGTTAGTCACGGCTAAATATTTAATGAACACTATACCTGAAATACGGGGAGGGGGCGGGTGTTTTTTGAAGGCTTGGTGCTTTATTAAAATATAGAAATTTGTTAAGCACCAAGCTCTAAGCTTTATTTTTCGAGAGGTTTATGGCAGAACCACCAGTCGTAGCAATCGTAGGTTGCGCAGCGTGTTTGGGCTTCTGCTTCACTGGTTGCAGGTGGGACGATAATGCGATCGCCAATGAGTTCATTATTTGGCCAGCCTGCGGCAATGGCACCTTGTTGTTGGTCGGAGGTTTGCAGTGCTTTAACGGCACGAACTACTTCGTCAATGTTACGCCCCACTTCTTGAGGGTAGTACATAATGAGCCGTACGTTGCTTTCGGGGTCTACAATAAAGACTGCGCGTACCGTATTGCTCCCTTTACCAGGGTGAAGCATGCCTAGCTTTAGTGCCAGCGTATCATTGGCGGCAATAATGGGGAATTCAATGTCAATATTCAGTTCCGATTTAATCCACTGCACCCATTTTATATGCGAAAAAACTTGGTCAACGGACATGCCAATCAGTTTGCAGTTGAGCGCTTTAAACTCAGAGTAACGTTTTTGAAATGCCACAAATTCTGTGGTGCATACGGGGGTAAAATCTGCGGGATGGCTGAACAAAACAAACCACTGTCCTTTCATGTCTTGAGGTAAATTAATGGTGCCATGCGTTGTTTGCACACTGCCAAGTTCTGGGAATGGATCGCCTAATAAAGGCATGTTGATTTTGGATTCTTCCATGACGTGTTCTCCTTTGATAAATTCAGTTGAGTATTATCTTTTACGAGGTACGGATTTATCTTAGCATGGAAAGAGTTTAGAAGTTATTGATATAAGCAATTGTTAATATTGTTTCAAGGGTTTGCTTGCTTATGCCCCTTTTTTACAAAGGGGGGGGGATAAAATTTTGAGAAATTTAGTATGTATTACATTTTAAATGTAGGGCGAGATTTTGGTTTTTTAAGGGCTTTATGGGTGCGAGTGAGTTGCACCATCACTTCGGTGTGGGTGGTGTGTGGAAACATGTCTATCATGCCTGCTTGGGTAAGGCGATAACCTTGTTTTTCGAGTTCTTTAATATCTCGAATTAAGGTGGCGGCATTGCAGGAGACGTACACAATGATGTGTGCTTTAAGTTTTCCCAATACCTTGCTTAAATTAAACGCGCCTTGGCGACCGGGGTCGAGTAAGATTCGGTCGTATTTCTGTTTTTTAAACCACGGTTTAGGGGTCATGTCTTGAAAGAGGTCGCCTTTGTGAAACTGAACCGAATCCAGTGCATTGTGTTGTGCGTTGTGGGTGGCGGTCTCGACAAGAGGCTGTTCGCCCTCAATGCCTACGGTGGTTTTTACGTGTTGGGCGATGGGCAGAGTAAAGTTGCCTACGCCACAAAAAAGGTCGAGTACTTTGTGGTTGGGTTGCAGTTCTAACCAGTTTAAGGCTTGGGTAATCATCTGTTCATTTAACGCTTGATTGATTTGAATAAAACCATCCGCGGGAAAGGTGATTTTGAGTGGTTTGGATTGGATGTTTAGAGTGTAGTAAGGAAGGACTTGGTCACTCTTTTTTTCGGAATTATGTTCGATACTGGTTTGAAAGGTGTTGAAAATTCCATTGTCCGCCTCGACAAGTGTCACTTCTTTGTAAGCACGGCTTGCTTGCTCCAATAGGGCGGGTTTACTGGCTTGAATGGCTTGGTTTAAGCCTTGCGTTAAGACGGGACAGTCTGTAATGTCTACCACTTCATTTGAGGCTTTTTGTTTAAACCCTAGGCGAGCCACCTTGTCTTTTTTACTGATGATCAGTGAGAGTCGAGTACGACGGCGATAGTGTGTGTCGTCTCCTGTTAGCGGTTCTGAGGTTTGGCACTGTTGTGCATCCACCGATTGGGTGAGCTGCGTGATGAAGTTTTGGTTTTTCCAGTGGCGTTGTGCGTTGAGGGATAGGTGTTGCAGTTGACAGCCACCGCACTCCGCGTAAACAGGGCAAAAGGGCGTGACACGTTCGGGAGAGGGGGTTTTGATTTCTAGGCAGTCGGCCTCATCAAAGTTGTCGTGATGTTTGGTGATGTTGGCGGTCACAATGTCATCTGGAACGGCATGGGTGACAAAAATAGTTTTGCCTTTAAACTGTCCAACCCCGCGTCCATCGTGGGTGAGCCCATTAATGGGTAGGTTTTCTAAGCGTGTGTTTTGGGTTGTCATGGCGAATTTTGCGGCCTTTTACATTAAAGAGTGGTTATAAGTGATGGCGCTATTTTATCAGTCTAAGGACGGGTTATTGCCCAAATGCATTTTTTATCCACTCGGGGGTGGTTTGTTCGCCTTCAAAGGTGATGACATCAAAGCGCATGGGCAGGTGGTTGAATGGGGTGTTTTTGAGTAAAAAAAGTTGTGCACACTGT
>JAMOLY010000002.1 GCA_027068835.1 Thiomicrorhabdus sp.
TCTTCTTCCGTTAACGGCTCTAAACGAATAGTTTTGGACACATCACCAAAACAATCTTCAACAATTGTATTTTGTGCCTTACTCCACTGAGCAGAACGACTGGCAAAGATTATTTTGGTTGCACCAGTCTCTTGTGCTTTAACAATAATTGAATCAACAGCACCGTGACCAATTTTTGCAACTTCATCAAGCGCATCAATCACTAAGGCATCACATTTAGGATTACTTTTATGTTTAAAAATAGACGCACGTATCGGTGTAACGCCTAACGCATTTGCTAGACTCTTTAATAAATACGTTTTTCCAGCTCCAGGCTCGGCCAAAACCACGGCAACGCTCAAAGAAGAAAGTAGCTCATCCTCCGTGGCCTTTTCCCCATCAATATTAAGTTGTCTTTTAATATAAAACTCTGAACTCATTTAATAATTAGTTCCTTAATCTGTTGGAAGATTTATTGGCAGTTTTCTAACACGATTGTTTGAACAATCGTGTACAACAAAGGAGAGAGTTGTGCTGTGGGTTAATCCAAAACCTTACCACGCAGTTTTTTAAGCTGGCTGCGTTTATTCTTACCTTCCAAGCGCCGTTTTTTTGCGCCTTTGGTTGGTTTAGTCGCTCGTCTAACCTTTTGAACCACAATGGCGGATTTAATTAACGCCTGTAAACGGCTTAACGCCTCATCACGATTCTTCTCTTGAGTACGATGCTCTTGTGCTTTAATGACAATCACGCCCTCTTTGGTGATGCGTTTATCACGCAATGCCAGCAAACGTTCTTTGTAAAACTCTGGGAGGGAAGAAGCCACAATATCAAATCGTAAATGAATCGCACTCGACACTTTGTTTACATTTTGCCCCCCCGCCCCTTGTGAGCGAATGGCTTTCAGCTCCATCTCCTCATCAGGAATCGAAACGGCTAATGAAATTTTTAACATGGTCTTAAAAACAGCTGATACGCTGGATTGTCTTGTTCATTTACAAAAGGATAACCCAAGCTGGTTAAATAGGTTTCAAACTTCTCTTGTTGCTCAGGTGGCACTTGCACCCCAATTAACACTCGACCGTAAGCCGCACCATGATTTCGATAGTGAAACAGGCTAATATTCCACTCTTTGCTTAGATGAATTAAAAACTGCAACAGTGCGCCAGGACGTTCTGGAAATTCAAAACGATAAATCAGTTCATTTTCCACGCCACTGGCTTGTCCTCCAACCATAAATCGAAGGTGCAACTTGGCCATTTCATTATCGGTCATATCTTGTACGGGATAATTTTCTGCTTGCAGCGCATTTAAAATAGCCTGTTTTTCAGCACTCCCCCCTTCGGTTCGAATACCGACAAACACTACCGCTTGTTTGCTGTCTGAATAACGATAATTAAACTCAGTAATGGCGCGTCGTTTTCCTAGCAACTCACAAAATTGTTTAAAACTACCGGGGCGCTCATCAATGGTCACGGCAAAAATGGCTTCACGTTTTTCACCCAGCTCAGTACGCTCCGAAATATGGCGCAAACGATCAAAGTTCATATTGGCGCCACTCACAATGCACGCCATCTCCAAACCCGATACATTGTATTTTTCAACAAAGGCTTTCATGCCGGCCAACGCAACCGCTCCCGCAGGTTCGGCAATGGCGCGCGTGTCTTCAAAAATATCTTTAACGGCGGCACAAATTTGATCCGTTTTAACGGTAATCATCTCGTCCACACAGGTTTGTGCAATTCGAAACGGAATTTCTCCCACCTGTGCCACCGCCACGCCGTCTGCAAAAATGCCCACTTGATCAAGTACCACTCTGGAGCCTGCTTTTAAGGCTTCCGTCATACACGCGGCATCTTCTGGCTCTACCCCAATAATACGCGTTTGGGGAAACACTTGTTTCATCACCGCTGCAATACCAGAAATTAACCCCCCCCCTCCTACGGCTACAAAAATAACATCCATCGGCTTATGTTGTTGGCGTAACATCTCTAACGCAATGGTGCCTTGCCCTGCAATCACGTTTAAATCGTCGTAAGGGTGAATAAAAGTTAACTGCTCTTCTTGAGCCAATACGTTCGCAAACGCCGAGGCTTCATCGTAAGAGTCGCCCTCTAAAATGACTTTTCCCCCCAACCGTTTTACCGCCTCTACCTTAATAGGTGGAGTGGTTTTCGGCATGACAATGGTGGCCTTCAACCCCAATTTGGCCGCTGACAACGCCACCCCTTGCGCATGGTTTCCTGCCGAAGCCGCAATGACTCCAGCTGCCTTTTGCTCGTCGGTTAAGTGGATCATGCAGTTATAAGCGCCACGTAATTTAAACGAAAACACGGGCTGCAAGTCTTCGCGCTTTAACCACACTTGATTTTGCATCCGTTTTGAAATCAGTGGCGCAAGCTCTAAAGGGGTCTCTTCCGCTACATCGTATACAGGGGCGGTTAATACACGGCGTAATATTTCTTGTGGCATAAACAAGGTTCCTGAGTGAACGGTTTAGTAATGCGCCATTATAACACCCCAAACGAGACTAATTCTGGCTACAATCTAACTTGATATTTATCAACCATTAATCCTTTTGTAAGCCTTATCATATCCTGTCATACTTATAAGCACTCCCTCATGTCTTTCTTAAAGCTATTCTGAAAAAGAAGCTTTACAATAACTTCCCTAGTTTTTTTAAGTTCAACCCTGCTGATGCGGTCTCAGGCAATACTTTTAAAATCTATGAGCCTGGCCGAGCCATTTGGGCAAAGTTGAGTGCCAAGTTTTAATTCCAATCTCTGACTTGCCCCACTGTTTTATAACTGGCACAATGTAAACAAACTATATAGTGTGCTTTACTTGTACTTTTTTACAGGACTTTCTTTTTCATGAACAACGTTCAAAAAATAGTCAATATTGGCTTATTTCTCTTCGGAGCAGCTTTACTTGTCTGCTTATTCTATCTATTTATTGAACCCGAAAAAGATGCGGCTAAAAATCCCCCCCCCCCTCAAGCCATTACCTCTGAAAAACCTACGGGCGGTAATTTTACTCTTACGGCACTTGACGGCCAGCACAGCCTATCCGATTTTAAAGATAAACTGGTTCTCTTATATTTTGGTTACACCTATTGCCCTGATATTTGCCCAACCGATTTAGGCAACTTATCTATGGCATATCAACGTTTAACCGATGCAGAAAAATCAAACATTCAAATACTCTTTGTTACCGTTGATCCTACCAGAGACACGGCAAAGCGCATGGCAGAATACACGCAATACTTTAATGCCGATATAATTGGTTTAACAGGAACAGAACAAAAAATTGCGACTGTAACCCAAAAATACGGTGCCGTTTACTTAAAATCCGAACAGGAAAATAAAGAAAACTACACCGTAGACCACTCCGCTTTTCTTTACATAATTGATAAAAACGGACAACTGCAAACTCAACTTCCACACGCCATCTCTCCTCAACAAGTTCAAAACACCATTCGAACTTACTTAACACAGGATAAAATACAATGATTAATCATTTAAAAACAACCACTTGTGCCCTAACATTAGGGTTGCTTACCGCACTTTCCAGTACACAATTGTTTGCAAATCAAGCCAAGCACATTGAAGTAAGTGATCCATTCACCCGTGAAATGCCCCCTGGCTCTCCTGCTACCGCAAGCTTTATGACGCTTAAAAACAGCAGCGATCATGACATTAAATTGGTTAAAGCGAGTACACAAATATCTAAAAAAGCTGAGCTTCATACCCATACCAACGATAACGGTATGATGCAAATGCGTGAAGTGCCATTTTTTGAAATTCCAGCCCATGGGCAAACTCAGTTACAACCAGGGGGAAACCATATCATGCTCATATCCCCTATCCAGCCGATTCAAGCAGGAAAAACCGTTTCAGTTATGCTTACCTTTGAAGACGGTAGCTCTAAAAACATTACTATGCCCGTTAAGTCTGTCATGAATACGGGAATGAAAAATGGCAATCACAATAACCATAGTCATCATCACCACTAAGTTAAAGGCTTTTTTATGTTAAAAACAACCGCTACTCTAGCGCTTATTATCAGTAGCCTAATAAGCAGTACCACCAATGCAACCAACACCACCAAATCTTCTGTGTTAGAACGCACAAACCCGCTTGCGCATGTAGACACGCTTAAACTATGCCTTGATTACCACAACTTAACCCAAGACGATTCGCGCAATCAATACAAAAAAGAGTTAGATTATCGTGCGCAACTCAGCACTAAAGACCACCAATTAATCGACCAAAACCAAGTCGAAAACAGCATGACGCGCTGTGGCATGTACATGGCTCTTGGCAGTCCTCTTCGAGAACAATCTCGTCAAATTCGTCCAATGACTTTCAAAACCGTACATGTCTACCCTGATAAATACTACGTCTCACAATCGGGTATGATTGTCGAAACATTGGATCGAAAGACAGACACCTTACCACCTCAACTCATCCCAATCGCACCTAAGATAGTTCCACCACCCGTAACACCAAAACATTAACCGCGAATATAACCAAAAATTTATGGTATATTTTTTGTGCTAGGCTTTATTTAGCGTTGGACAAAAATCAATAAAACAAGAAGCTCAACAGCATGAAACCTATAAAATAGATAAAAAACTCGGCCGCAAGCGACCGAGTTTTTAGAGCAGTTTCAGTTGCTCTGACTTAGTTTCTATCTTATCGTTTTCCATTAACTGATTTTGAACATACTTTCGAATGGTCTTTTCATCTGCA
>JAMOLY010000003.1 GCA_027068835.1 Thiomicrorhabdus sp.
CCAACCAAACCTAAACCACCTAACATTAAGGCAATTGAACTAGGCTCTGGAACTGGAGAAGTTACTGTATTTACAGTATAACCCGTTGAAATGTCTCCCGCTATACCAGAAATTGATAACACATAGTTACCCGCAGATAACCAGGTTGGAACACCTGTAGATGCTTGCGTGTATTCTGCAACAGAGAAAATTCCAGCAATATCATAAGTCGTTCCAGATGTACTACCTACAAGCTCAATATCTAAAAACTCTGAAATAGAAGTAATTGAGCTAGTTGCCAACGCATCAAAAGTACTTAAAGTAGACAACGAAAACTGAAACGTATCTGTAAAAAACCCTGCAGCAGAAGCAGGTACATCAAAATCAGTTGTAGTACTGGTAAGATCACCTAAATCATAAGCATTAGCAGAAGCTAAACTTGAAGCCAAAACCAAAGAAGCCGCTAAACCCATTTTATTAATCATTTTCATAGTAGTTAAACCTTATCATATCATTTTTATAAATCTAATACCCGAAGGCATTAACTCCCCCTATCCAAAACCTGTAACAACCGTCACAAGTTTTAATTTCACCTTAGTAAGGTTCAGCTTAATGCGGATAAGTTAGGGCGTATTTTATAAAGGATGCTTATTAATGTCAACATTAATTAACAGTAAACACCCCAGGCTAAGTAAAAACAACAGGTTACATCTACATTCCACCCTAACAACCCCCTACTTTACTCAAGAGGCTAGCTCGTTTCGTCTGTTTTTTTACCTTAATCAAATCCTCCTGTGTTTTTCAAGACAGCTGTCACTCATCGCTTAAACTTTAATCAGTTTCATTCCAAAAAACACAATTTTAAGGTCAGTAATAAGCCACAAGCTGTTACTAAAACAATAGGCTTAACCCCCCCTTCGACAACGCTAAAATTTAACCATAAAAAAAGACGCAATAAAATTGCGTCTTTTTTTGGTTCAATACACTCGTAAGGAGTCTATATAAACATAAGCTAAATTAAGCTTTTTTACGACGTGCCGCCATAAATCCAACCAAACCTAAACCACCTAACATTAAGGCAATTGAACTAGGCTCTGGAACTGGAGAAGTTACTGTATTTACAGTATAACCCGTTGAAATGTCTCCCGCTATACCAGAAATTGATAACACATAGTCACCCGCAGATAACCAAGTTGGAGCACCTGTAGATACTTCTGTATATTCTGCAACAGAAAAAACTCCAGCAATATCATAAGTCGTTCCAGATGTACTACCTACAAGCTCAATATCTAAAAACTCTGAAATAGAGGTAATTGAGCTAGTCGCCAACGCACCAAAAGTACTTAAAGTAGACAGCGAGAACTGAAACGTATCTGTAAAAAATCCTGCGGCAGAAGCAGGTACATCAAAATCAGTTGTAGTACTGGTAAGATCTCCTAAATCATAAGCATTAGCAGAAGCTAAACTTGAAGCCAAAACCAAAGAAGCCGCTAAACCCATTTTATTAATCATTTTCATAGTAGTTAAACCTTATCTTATATTTTTATTAAATCTAATACCCGAAGGTATTACCTCCCCCTACCCAAAACCTGTAACAACAGTTACAAATCTTAATTTCACCTTAGTAAGGTTCAGCTTAATGCGGATAAGTTAAGAGATATTCTATAAATAATACTTATTAATGTCAATATTAATTAACAATAAACACCCCTAGCTAAGTAAAAATAATAGGTTGCATCTATATTCCACCTAACAACCCCCTATTTGTCTCAAGGGATTAGCTCGTTTCGTCTGTTTTTTTTACCTTAACTCAAACCCTCTTTCCCATTCATTAAACGCTGAATATTGCCTTTATGTCGCCAAAACAACAACATAGACATGATTAAACTGACCACAATCCAGCTCATCTCTCCCGCTAAAAAGTAAATGTAAACGGGCGCAAGCAGTGCTGCAATCAGCGCAGAAAGTGAAGACACCTTTAACACCTTCGCCACAAACAACCATGTGCCCACCACGGCGAAACCAATGGGTAACGACAATCCAAACATTACACCTAGCATGGTTGCCACCCCTTTACCACCCTGAAATTTAAAATACACTGGGTAAAGATGCCCAATAAACGCCACAAAGCCCACTAACACAACTAACAATGCTTCAAACCCTATATTGTGTGCAATTAACACAGGAATGAATCCTTTTAGCGAGTCACCCAACAATGTAATAGCGGCAGCTTTTTTGCCCTTACCACCTCCAATACGTAACACATTGGTTGCCCCTGGATTACCCGAACCACCTTCTCGTGGATCGGGCAATTCCATTAAACGACAGACAATAATTGCGGTTGAAATGGACCCAAAAAAATAGGCGGCTACCATTAATAAAATGGATTGAAACTCCATTTTTAAATTCCTTTTTTTAAAAATTAAGTGGAAATTGTACAAGAATCAAGCAAGCGGCGTTAAAATAAAAGATAATTCACTTTTTCTTTACCCATAGGAAATGACATGGACATCATTTTTATCCAAGGCTTAAAAACTCAAGCGATCATTGGAATTTATGATTGGGAACGAAAAAACCATCAACCGTTAATTTTTGACCTAAAAATGAGTTTACCCATTAAAGCCGCAGCAAACAGTGACAACATTAATGATACGGTTAACTATAAAGAAGTGTCTGATAAAGTAATTCAACTGGTTGAAAGCAGTCAATTTGAACTACTGGAAACCCTCTGTGAAACCATTTGCCAACACCTATTAATCCAGCACCCCGCCATACAAAAAATACAACTTAAGGTCAGTAAGCCACAAGCTGTTACAGAAACCGAAACCGTAGGATTAATCATCACCCGACAACGCTAAAATTTAACCATAAAAAAAGGCGCAAGTACATTGCGCCTTTTCAACCATAAAAAATAACATAAAAAATTTAAACTAAATTAAACTTTTTTACGACGAGCCGCCATAAACCCAACCAAACCTAAACCACCTAACATTAGAGCGATTGAACTTGGCTCAGGAACTGGAGAGGCTACGGCTGCAAATGTAGAATCGACAGAATACCCTGCACCACTAAACAAAGAATTTCCTGTTACAGAAATCGTATAGGTACCAGCAACTAACCCCGCTAGAGAGCCAACAGAAGCTTCGGCTAAAGAAAAATTCCCAAAAGAACCCGTAGAACCCGTTAAGCTAACGCCGTTACCCTGAAAAATAATCGAAGTAAATCCTGAAATATCCTCCTTTGCCGCTGAAAAAAGAATCGATCCAGTTGCACCAGCGTTTAAAGTAACATTGAACACATCAGTAAATAGTCCTGCAACACTTACATCGTGAGCAAAATTATTCCCATGATCTGCTAGATCATAAGACGCAGCATTTGCAAACCCTGAAGCCAAAAGCAATGAAGCCGATAGCCCTATTTTTTTAATCGTACTCATAAATAAAACTTCCTTAAAGTTAATATATAATTTTATATGGTCAAATAAATTTAACCACACCGTGTAAGTACGTTACCTTAGCCATGCCTGATTTTGGAAACATTCAATACTCTTTTAAACGTTAATTTCAGATACTAAGATAAGCGCATACAAAGGCATCTTATATCAACTTGTTTCAACAGTAAATACAGTAAACATCGCCACAAAATAATGATAAACGCTAATCTTTCTACGCTCTAACGCGCATCTTTATCAGGCAATTCTGATAAGTTTTTCTGCTCTTCAGCCGCACGTCTAATTAGAGTAATTACCTGCTCCATATGCAAACAGGCGTGGTGTTCGCTGATTTTATCCATCGCTTGATAATCCTCTTCAAACTGGCGACGATTCTGTTTGGATAAATTTTTTAAAACTTTTTGATATAATGCGTTCCCTTCTGCCAAACGCACAATGGTAACTAACTGCTCTGGTAACACTTGCGCGGCAAATTTTTGCACAATACGGTCATCCACATTCGCCATTTTACTTGCCAAGATTCGATACGCTTTTATTTTACGACGCCCCCCCGCTTCATCCAATTCGCTGGAGTGATGCAACCGCTGTTCGATCACTTGGCGAATGCCTTCAATGGCTTCTTCTGGTAGGTTAAAAATAACAGGCCCCATTTCTAACTGAAATTGACCCGATTCGTCACGCCATGCTTTGATATCCATCATTCCAACCTTTAAATATATCGCGTATTATCCGTTCTAAACTCAATTTCACCGCGAGACTCCAGTTCAAAGAGTTTTTCAACGATTCGTTTAATGGCTCTTTTGGCATGGGCTTCGGTCGGTACGGTTGCAACCATTAAATCGGCTTTTAACTGTTTGGCTAAAATAGCGCCAATATTATTAATAATTAACGTATTTAATGCACGGTCATCCGCAATCATCATTAGCTCCAACAGGTCTTTTGTATCCACTTCTTGTAGAAACTTTTGACACTCAAGGTCTGGTAACGTTTTAATATTCAATCCCAGCTTTACATAGCTTTTAAGCGTTGAGTGGCGCTCTCCATGTTCAAGCGCCAATAGATGCTCTAGCATAATTTCCAACAACGCCAACGAAAATTGATCTAACTTAACTGACGCACAACCAATTTGAATTAACCATTCACTTTCATGAAGCTTTTTAATACCAATTTTCATCACGATGTTCTCTTAAATACTTGGTTATTACAGGCTGTTTATTTGGGTTTACAGCAAGTTTATAGCATAATACCACAATCTTAAAAAAGCTCGGATCATCCCCGTCTGAGCAAAAATAAAAACAGCGAATACCATGCCAAAAAACCACTCACATAAAGAATTACCCATCCCATCCGACGAAGCCATTCTACACAGCCAACAACTCAGTAAACAAATTCGCATCGCCCTAGCACGCCACAAAACCATGACCTTTGCGCAATACATGCAAAAAACACTCTACACACCTAATTTAGGCTATTACACCAACGGGCTCACTAAAATTGGTGCTCAAGGCGACTTTATTACCGCACCCGAAATCTCTCCAATCTTTTCTCGCTGTTTAGCCAAACAAGCCCAGCAAGTACTGCAAATACTGGAAGAAGCCAATATTATCGAGTTTGGTGCGGGTCGTGGCATCATGGCAAGGGATATTCTGTTAGAACTCCAAACCCTTAACCAGCCCATAAAGCGCTACTACATTATCGAGCTCAGTGCCGAACTGCAACAACGCCAAAAAGAAACGCTACAAACAGGACTGCCACCCGAATTATTTCAAAAAGTAACTTGGCTCAATCAACTGCCCAGCACACCGATTTCCGCCGTTATTTTTGCCAACGAAGTATTGGATGCCATGCCATTTGAACGCCTACGTATCGAACCTCAGCATACACTACGTGGCCACGTGCGCTATAACGAGCAAAAAGAAAAATTTGAATGGGATTACCAACCAATAACCAATGCTCATTTACAACAATTTGCCAATCGCTTAATCCAGCACATTGGAGAGGTATCCGAGCTAGGCTACCATACTGAAATAAATTTACACATTAAACCTTGGTTAGAGAGCCTAAACAATATACTCTCGCAAGGTGCCGTCATCCTCATCGACTACGGTTACCCTCGTGAAGAGTACTATCAATCTGCCCGCGTGATGGGAACACTCCGTTGCCACTACCAACACCGCGCCCATCAAAATCCTTTCTTTTACCCAGGACTTCAAGATATTACCGCCCATGTAGACTTTACCGCCGTAGCAGAGGCGGGATTTGAAAGCGGCTTTAAAGTCTCTGGCTACACCACCCAAGCCAATTTTTTAATGGGCAGTGGCTTATTGGAAATGTCTTCCGACTCTGATGCCAGCGTGACCGAGCAACTTAAAATTGCCCAACAAATCAAAACACTTACCCTTCCCAATGAGATGGGCGAAAACTTTAAAGTCATCGCTCTGACCAAACAGTGCGACCTCTCATTAATAGGATTTAGCGTTCGAGACCTACGTCATCAGCTATAATACGCCGTAAATATTCCCAATACTGCGTAAACAAAAGGAACCCACTTTATGGAAGAAGTGATTCAACCCACCCTTGAGTGGATTCAAATTATTACCCTCGCCCTCATTCAAGGGGTAACTGAATTTTTACCCGTCTCCAGCTCAGGTCACCTTATATTAGTGCCCCAACTGCTTAACTGGCCCGATCAAGGATTGGCATTTGATGTTGCTGTACACATTGGCACACTGGCTGCCGTAGTACTTTATTTTAAAAACGATATTTGGCTGATGGCACGAGACTGGAGCGGTTCGCTAGTCACCCGTCAACCTACCTCCAACAGTCGTTTGGCATGGTGGATTATCTTTGCCACCATTCCCGCCGTTTCCTTCGGACTTTTCTTAAACGACGGGCTGGAAGAGACTCTTAGAAACCCCATTATCATCGCCACCACCACCATTGGATTTGGAGTATTATTATGGTGGTCAGACGTAAAAGGCAAACAGGTTCGCGACGAATACAGCCTAAGCTTTAAAGACATTATGATTATCGGTATCGCACAAGCGGTTGCGCTCATTCCTGGTACCTCACGCTCAGGGATCACCATCACCGCTGCCCTTATGATTGGTCTTACCCGAGAAGCCGCCGCACGATTTTCCTTTCTACTGTCCATCCCCATTATCTTGGGTGCAGGACTCATCAAACTCAAAGATCTTATGGAAAGTACGCACCCCGTACAGTGGGAAGCGATGATTGGCGGCACGATTATTTCTGCCATCAGCGCCTACATCATCATCTCCCTTTTCTTAAAATGGATTAGCAGTATCGGCATGGCACCGTTTGCATGGTATCGTTTTGCCCTAGGCGGGTTATTACTGTGGGTATTTTTATACTAAAAGAACCTTTTTACCCCGTTTAAAATTCACAAGCACCAAATCTTTCCGTCCTATTTAAAATACTCGGTTAAAATAAGCAGTCTATGACTAATTAATGATTACCCTCTTGATGTCAAACATTGCGTTACAATTTAAAGCAAAGTTTTTAAATTTTCTACCCCTCAAGGGGGTACTAAAAATAGTCCCCCCCCTATCACGGGGTTTTCAGGGGATTGTCGTTATTTTATTAAGCGGATTCAGCATACACAGTATCGCTGGTGAGGATGCAAATCGTCTTGCTCCAATTTCTCCCCCCCCCTGTGCTCCGCCTCTCATTACCCCTTTGCAGCTTTCTCCTTTATCATTCTCTAAACACAGTAAAGCGATTACGGTGGATTTAAATCAATCGGTAAAAAAGCTTGAGGCCAATCAACTGATTCAACCCACGCCCAATAGCTATCTGTTTAAGGGGGGGGCTAAATTTACACAGCCTAACTTGGTGGTGCTGAGCGATCAAATGCTGTTTAATAAAGAACAACACACCGCACAATTTAAAGGGCAGGTTGAGATTCATCAGCCCGAGATGTTGGTCATGGCAAACCAAGTGGACATGAGTGAAATAGAGCAGACCTCAACACTTAAAGAGGCACGCTATCAGATTTTGCCTAGCCGAATGTATGGGCAAGCCAGTCAGGTTTTTTTAGAACAACGCACCTCTAAAGCCACGCTTAACCAAGCGACCTTAACGGCTTGCACACAACAGCCCAATCAATCGCTCACTTGGCAGCTCAAATTTGAGGAGGTCGAAATAAACCAACAAACGGAACAAGTGGTAACTCGCAACGCCAAGCTGTTAATCAAAGGTATTCCTGTGCTGTACACCCCCTACTTTGCTTACAGCTTGGCCGACCGAGCCAGTGGTTTTTTGTTTGCCTCTTTGGGAAGCATTAAATCGGTGACTCAAAAAGACCATTTGCAGTTCATTAAAACCCCCTACTTTTTTAACATTGCGCCCAACATAGACAGCACTTTAACCGTTATTCCAATGGATAAACGTGGGCTTATTTTTGACAATGAATTTCGTTATCTTGATAAAACCCACAGGCTCAAACTGGACTTGTCCTCCATTCAAGATCAGCTCACCTCAAAAGAGGGGCTTAGTAACACCGACACCGCTGGTAATATCTCTTACGATGAAAAAATCACACACCGCTGGCGCGCCAGCCTCAATGCCAAACAAAACTGGGGGGATGGTCTCAGCAGTAGCGTATTGTGGCATGAAGCCTCTGATGAAAACTTTTACGCCGATATTCCCGTTCAATCTCAATACAACACCGTAACCCAAATACCCAGACACCTTAAACTCAACTATCAAAAAGGGAACTTACAAACTTACGCCGTCGCTTCAAGTTACCTGCGCTTAAGAAATGCGCCGTTAAATTACGAAAAACGTCCCGAAGTCGGTTTGCGTTACCGCCATCAAATCGACAAACTAAGTTTAAACCTTCAGTCCAGCGTAACGGACTTTGTTTTACCCATTTCATCGTCCACCAAGCCCGAAGCATTACGCTTTAATATAAAGCCTTCTATGGAATATCAAATAAACAAACCTTATGGTTTTGTAAAGGCAACGTTAATTGGAAATCAAACGCTGTACCAAATGCGTGACAACACAAGCAACACAACGGGAGCAAAATCACACAATCTATTTGCTCCGCAATTTGCATTAAGGGGGGGGTTAATTTTTGAACGTGCCGTACAACTTTTTGGCCAATCCTACACTCAAACACTTGAACCCGAGGTACAATATTTATACACCCCTTACCAAGATCAAACAAACTTACCCTTATTTGACACCCGTAACCGAAGCTTAGCCTTTAGTAATTTATTTTCGCTCAATCGCTTTACAGGCTCGGATCGAATCGGGGATGCCAACCAAATTACAACCGCTTTAACCACTCGATTTTTAAATGAAAATGGCCGTCAACTGTTGGACGCAGGGATTGGACAAATCACCTACTTTGAAGAACGCCGCGTTGGATTAACCAAAGACACAATCCTAACCGATACCAGTTCTGATGTATTTATAAAACTTGGATTAAATATTGGGGCGCTTAATGTCTCATCAACCCTACAGTTTACCCAACAAAAATACGAGTTATTACGCGCCAATAGCCGACTAAAATACCGCTCTCAACAGTACGGTACTCTACTGGCAAACTATGTACTTTCCAACAACAATACACCGTCTCAAAAAGAGACCTTAAGCATGGGGGGCTACACCCCATTAGCGCAAAACTGGCAAGTTGGCGTATATCTCAATTACGACCTGTATAATGAACAGCTCTATCAAGGAAATTTTGGTTTGCGATACGATGCCTGTTGCTGGGCTATGGAATTTATGACGGAACGCACACAACTTGACAATGGCTTGTATAATGATGAGTTTAGAGTGCAATTTGATTTAAAAGGCTTAAGCACACCCGACCCAGCCTTTAAGAAATCTTTAGCCAAAAAATTAAGGTTTTAAATTACGATTTTAAAAGGAGAACGCTTATTTTTTTCTCCCCCCCCCCTTCTTAACTAAAACAAATAAATACGATGACAACGACTATGAAACCATTTTTATCCAAACGACTTTTATCTAAGTTCTTTTTAACTTTTTTTTTCATGTTCTCACTGCAACAAACGGCACAGGCCGATGCCTTAATCGACAGTATTGTTGCTATGGTTAATAAAGATGTCATTTTAAAAAGCGAACTGAACGAACGCATGCTCACTCAACAGCAAGCGTTAGAAGAACAAGGCATTCCCGTACCTAGTGTCGATATTTTGCAACAAAAAGTCCTAGATTCACTTATTTTAGAACGATTACAATTAGAACGTGCCAAACAATTAGGTATTGAAGTGCCAGACGAAAAAATTACCGAACAGCTTGAGGACATTGCCAAACAAAATAACATGAGCTTAATTGCGCTTAGAAAACGCTTAAACCTTGAAATTCCAAATGGGTTCAACACCCTTCGCCAGCAAATTAACCAAAAAATGACCATTCAAGCTGTACGTGAGGCCGAAGTGTTAAGTCAAATACAAGTCTCAGAGTCGGAAGTTAAAAACCTAATCAACCGCCAAGCGCTTAATAACCATCAAGAAGAACTTCATTTAGGCCATATCTTAATTGAACTGCCTAACTCACCCACCCCGCAACAACGGGAAATGGCTCTAAGAAAGGCTAATGCAATACATCAACGACTGCAAAAGGGGGGCGATTTTCGCCGACTTGCCGTTCAGCACTCTAATGGCAGTAAGGCACTTAAAGGAGGCTCGTTAGGCTGGTTAAAGCGCTCTGAAATTCCCTCCTTTTTTAACGACGCCATTGAAGGACTTAACACGGGTGAGTTCAGCCAAGTTATTCAAAGCCCCAGTGGTTTTCATATCGTCACACTTATGGATAAAAAAGAGACAGGGTCACCCAGCCACACGCTGTCGTATCACCTGCACCGCTTTATTTTACCCAGCGATCAAGCGATGCAACAAAAAGAGCCTAAAGAGCTGTCTAAGTTAGTTGCCTCAGTGCACAGCATTGAAGCGTTTAATGCGCTCAAAACCCATTTTCCTGAAATTCCCAAAGAGGTAAATCAACAAAGTAACTTAGGCTGGCGTGTGCTCAATGAATTACCTGATGCCTTACAACCAAAAGTAAAAAACTTACAACCAAACCAAGCCCTTGAGCCACTTCCAACACCACAGGGTTGGATGGTTTTGTTCTTAGAAGCGGTGAAAAAAACGCCACTTGACGCTGAAAAATTACAGCAACAAGCCATGCAGGAAGTTCGTATGCGCAAAGCCAATGAGATGTTTGAACGCTGGTTGCAGCGACTAAAAGATGAAGCCTTCATTCAAGTTAAACTTAATTAATATGATGCATTCCTCCCCTGCCACACAGCGATTTGTTATCACCTCTGGCGAGCCTGCGGGCATTGGCCCAGATTTGGTTTTGCAACTGGCACAATCAGACTGGCCAATGGAACTAGTGGTGATTGCAGACAAAAACCTATTAACCCAACGGGCAAAAATGCTTGGACTGCCCATCACATTTAAACCCTACCAAGCCAACCTATCCCCGCAACCCAGCCAACAAGGTCAAATAACCTTATTGCACATTGAAACCAATGCCCCCGTTAAAGCTGGCCAATTGAATGTAAAGAATGCGGGCTATGTCATTAAAATGTTAAAAACCGCCATTCAAGGCTGTTTAAAACAAGAATTTTCCGCGATGATTACAGGGTCAATTCACAAAGGGATTATTAATGAAGCTGGCCTTCCCTTCACAGGGCACACCGAACTACTCGCCGAAGAGAGTCACACCAAACAAGTGGTGATGATGCTGGCAACCCCCGGTTTACGCGTTGCACTGGTGACCACACACCTGCCTTTACTCGACGTACCCAAAGCCATCACTCCAACACTGTTAACCGATGTTTTACACATTACACACCACGCCTTAACACAGCAATTTGGCATTAAAGACCCCACCATACTCGTTGCAGGATTAAACCCTCATGCGGGCGAAGATGGTCACATGGGCCGCGAAGAAATTGATGTCATTTGCCCCGTTTTAGAAAGCCTAAAACCCCAAATGCACTTAAACGGCCCCCTGCCCGCAGACACTCTTTTTACCCCAAAATACTTAGAACAAGCCGATGCCGTATTGGCGATGTATCATGACCAAGGCTTACCCGTGTTAAAACACATTGGCTTTGGGAATGCCGTCAATATCACCTTAGGATTGCCCTTTGTTCGCACCTCGGTCGATCATGGAACCGCTTTATCCTTGGCGGGTACAGGAGAGGCCGATGCGCAAAGCTTTCGATATGCCATTCGCGTTGCACAAGAAATGACACAAGCACCCCTCTCCCCAACCCAAACTCCCTCTTAGAGAACCCTATGGCAAAACAGACTTCTGGACGCTCCAGCTCCCACAAACATAAAAAACAGTTTGGGCAAAATTTCTTAAATAACGGCCGAATCATCGATCAAATTGTCGCCGCCATTCGCCCCCAAGAAAACGATCACATGGTCGAAATTGGCCCTGGCGAAGCCGCTTTAACCCGTCCCTTAATTGAGCGTGTTAAAACACTGGAAATTATTGAGATCGACAACGACCTCATTGCACCGCTTAAAATCCAATTTGCCAGCAAGCCCGCCTTTAATCTACACCACACCGATGCACTTAAATTTGACTACGCCACACTGCTTTCAAACAACAAAAACGAATCCGAAGCAAAACAGTCGCTCCGAATTGTAGGCAACCTCCCCTACAACATCTCAAGTCCACTGATGTTTCACCTGCTCACCTATGCCGATTGCATTCAAGACATGCACTTTATGCTGCAAAAAGAAGTGGTCGATCGCATTACTGCAAAACCAGGCATCAAAGCCTACGGACGTTTAAGTGTGATGTTGCAATACGCTTGCCAAACCGAATCGCTGTTTACCGTAGGGCCCGAAAATTTTACCCCCCCCCCTAAAGTTGATTCGGCCATTGTGCGGTTAATTCCACACGCCACCAAACCGTTTGTGGCAGAGGATGAAAAAGCCTTTAAAGACATCGTTAGGCAGTCGTTTAGTCAAAAACGTAAAACACTGCGCAACAATCTAAAAGGTTGGTTAAACGTCGAGCAAATAGAACAGTGTGGCATAGACCCCAGTATACGCGCCGAAACCATTCCCGTAGAAGGCTTTGTAAAACTCGCTAACCTGTATTTTCAGTGCAATAAACCTTCACCCTAATCTCAAAAAAATGAGGTGTTAAACACAATGACTACCTATGTGATTGGCGATTTACAAGGCTGTTACGATGAACTGCAAGCCCTGTTAAAACACATTGACTACCAACCCAAACAGGATTTTTTATGGTTTGCGGGCGATCTTGTCAACCGTGGGCCAAAATCGTTAGAGTGCCTCCAATTTGTGAAACAACTCGAACAACAAGGTCAAGCCAAAACCGTGTTAGGCAATCATGACCTTCATCTCTTAGCCGCCTACGCAGGCTTTGAAAAATTTGTCTCAAAATCCGATACACTGCAAGAGATTTTACACGCCCCAGAAGTGGATGAACTCATCCACTGGCTAAGACAGCAACCCCTCATGCTCAAACACCCCATTTACAACAGCGTAATGGTTCACGCAGGCATTCCGCCACAATGGAGCATTAAAGCGGCATTAAATCATGCCAAAGAGGTCGAAAATTTACTGCAACGTGAAGACTGGAAAAATTCCCTCGTCAACCACCTATTTGGCAATACGCCCAATGCGTGGCAAGAGACCTTATTGGGTTGGGACAGAGCGCGTTATATTCTCAACGCCTTTACCAGAATGCGCTATTGTGATGCCAATGGCGCACTTGAATTTTCCTTAAAATCGGCACCCGAGAGCGATCAAAAACGCCAAGAGGCATTCCCCTTCAAGCCTTGGTTTGTCCTTCCAAACCGAAAAAACAAAGACTGCGAAATATTTTTTGGACACTGGTCAACATTGGGAGACATTGATGCCTACCAAGTCCACTCAACCGATTCAGGTTGCCTATGGGGGGGGAAATTAACCGCCTACGCCCTTGAAAACAAACAACGTTTTTCAATCCCCTGCACCCAACAATGCCAGCCTAAAAAAGGGTCAAAAAAATCATGAGCGCATTCAATCCCCACACCCCACATGAAAACAACGAAGATCAAGCAGAGCGTATTCCCACGCCAGAAGAGATGTTAGCGCGTCTTAATCAAATTGATTCCAAAGCGTTTGATATTCGTGCCATTGCCAACAATTTAAAAGGCAACAAAGTTTGGATCTCCATTTTAACCCTACCCGTAAGCGCCACACTGCTTGCTGTTTTTACTCTGTTGGGCGCGTTCTTATTTGACAGCCCTGTCATCAGCTTTTTAATCACCGCCGCCCTACTCTTTTGGGTAGGCAAGCTCTTTGATAACCAACAAAAAATTTACACCGTTGCCGCACGGCAAGAGGTCATGCAACGTATTGCCGAGATAGAGAAAGGCTTTGGGTTCTTGCCACACTTTAAAGCTTTTTTACCCGAAAAATATCGCCACCTCTGGCAATCGGTTCGTAAAGGCAACTACCTATACATCGAGCAATACGTTCAAGCCATTTTACTGTTGCAAAAAAAATTGGATGCTGAAAAGTTCACCGCCATATGGTATCTCACCTATCCAGAAATAGACCCCAATAGCAGTGAATACATTGTTCAAACAGATAACAGCGCAGTTAACCTCGAACTCCAAGGTGTCAATACGGATTAGAGAATTACAATCAACATCCCAATATGGTAGTTAAAACAGAACACAAAAAACAGGCCGCTATTGGTTTCGCTCTAAGGTCACAAAATCAAAAGCGTATGCGTGTTTGTCATCTTGGGTATGGTGTTGGCGCTCGGTTTCGTTCCATGCCAATGTTTTCCAATCAGGAAAAAAAGTATCCCCCTCAATATTGGCATCAATTAAGGTAAGATACAGTCGATCTGCTTTGAGCAACATTTGGCGATAAAGTTCCCCCCCCCCCATAATAATCACTTCAGGCTCGTTTTTATATCTGCCCAATGCCTGCTCAATAGACGAAAACACCTCCACATTAGGAATGCTCAACTCAGGATTACGACTAATAACCACATTAGAGCGATTAGGCAACGGACGAGAGCCGATGGATTCAAAGGTTTTGCGTCCCATAATCACGGGCTTACCTGTGGTTTTGGCTTTAAAAAACTTGAGGTCGTCGGGCAAATGCCACGGCATATCGCCGTTTAAACCGATTACTCGATCTTGGGTCATCGCGGCGATCATTGAAATTATCATACCGATACCTGCGCTTTAATATGTGGATGCGACAGGTACCCTTCTATCTCAAAATCATCAAATTGGTACTCAAAAATGCTGTCAGGTTTGCGCTTAATCACCAATTTTGGCAGTGGGTACGGCTCACGGGTTAATTGCAGTTTGGCTTGTTCAAGGGTGTTGTTGTAAAGGTGTACATCGCCACCCGTCCAAATAAACTCCCCCAGTTCCAAATCAGTTTGTTGTGCGATCATGTGTACCAGCAAGGCGTAACTGGCAATGTTAAACGGCACCCCCAAAAAGGTATCGGCACTGCGTTGATAGAGCTGACACGAGAGCTTGCCATTGGCGACATAAAACTGAAAAAAGGCGTGGCAAGTCGCTAAGGCCATTCTGCCCTGTTTAACATTCTCTTGCGGACTCATCGATTCATCGGGTAAATCCGCAGGGTTCCATGCACTAACAATCATTCGACGACTGTTTGGATTATTTTTTAGCGTCTCAATCACTCCAGCAATTTGATTAATGGTCTCCCCATTTGGGCTGTCCCATGCCGTCCACTGCTTACCGTATAAAGGGCCCAGCTCCCCCTCTTCCGTCGCCCACTCATCCCAAATTCGTACCTTATTATCTTTTAGGTATTGAATATTGGTGTCGCCACTTAAAATCCATAACAGTTCATGAATAATCGAGCGAAGGTGCAGTTTTTTGGTGGTCACCAACGGAAAGCCTTGCTGCAAATCAAAACGCATTTGATAGCCAAAAACAGAGCGAGTCCCCGTACCCGTTCGATCGCCTTTATCCGTTCCATTTTCTAAAATATGATTTAATAACTCTAAATACTGTTTCATGCCTGATCTGTACTCTTACTATCCGCACTGTTTTTCTTAACCTGATTCGCACCCCAAATCATCACGCCTAATCCAATCACAATCATTGGCGTTGAGAGCAATTGCCCTATGGTGAACCAGTCCCACAATAAATAACCGATGTGTGCATCAGGCTCTCGCCAAAATTCAACAATAAATCTAAAGCTACCATAGCCTATTAAAAACAGAGCGGCCACACTGCCAGATGGGCGAGGCTTACGAGCATAAATCATTAAAATAATAAACAGCACCACGCCTTCTAACAAGGCTTCGAACAGTTGCGTAGGGTATTTATGCACCACCGTTTGCAGTGCAGGGTCGTACACCGCCATGCCCAAAGGCGAATCGGTCACTTTGCCCCATAATTCGCCATTAATAAAGTTACCGATGCGTCCTGTTAATAACCCTATCGGAATTAAAGGCGCAACAAAATCGGCAACCTGAAACAGGTTTTGCTTAGTTTTACGGGCAAACAGAAACATTGCCAAGGTTACGCCCAATAAGCCCCCATGAAACGACATACCGCCTTGCCAAACTTTAAAGACTAACAGCGGGCTCTCTAAATAAGCCGCCAAATCATAAAACAGGATATAGCCCAAACGCCCACCTAAAATAACCCCCATCGCCACATAAAACAGCAGATCACTGACCATTTCAGAGTTCCAAGGTTCAATTTTTTTGGCGCGAATGTTTCCATACAACCAACCGCCTAAAAAGGCAAGTAGGTACATTAATCCGTACCAGTGAATTTGTAGCGACCCTAGGCTTAACGCCACTGGATCCATCGCTGGGTATTCCCACATAATAAACTCATTTAATCATTCAATAAAATGGGTGAAATCATAACAAAAAACCAACTAAAAAGGTGGCTTTCAATTATCCCTATCAGACGCCAAAAGCACACAGGACAAATTTGAACGCATGGAATTTATTTTCAAAAACTGGATTACGGTGGCTACCCTGAGTAACGAGACTAAACCGACTTAAAGAAACTGAGGTAATCCCATTACCTTGAAAAAGTAATATAGGCTATATTTTCCTACAGGTTTATTAGACCCTTACGTAATAAAGTGATTCCACTGTTTCCAGAAAAATAAGATACAAATTAAGAGGGGAGGAGAAAAATGGGGCGAATAACGGGGATCGAACCCGCGACAACCGGAATCACAATCCGGGGCTCTACCAACTGAGCTATATCCGCCATAGTAGAAATGATACTAATTTGGCCAACCATTTAAAAAATGGTGCGCCCATCAGGATTCGAACCTGAAACCCTCGCCTTAGAAGGGCGATGCACTATCCAGTTGTGCTATGGGCGCTCTATCAAACCGCTCAGATGAGTTCTAAATCAAAAGTATATCTTGTTCAGAAGCCGTCTAATCGGTTACATTCGAACCTTGTAACTATTGACCAGAAGGCGAACATTTGCGCTTCTAGTCAATAAAATATGGTCGGAGTGGAGGGATTTGAACCCCCGACCACCTGTACCCAAAACAGGTGCGCTACCAAGCTGCGCTACACTCCGATAAGATGTGGCGTATTGTATAGATGCCCCCTTACGCTGTCAACCATAAACATTTAAAAACACCGCCTTTTTTTAAACGATTTTAGTCAAAGTGTTTTTTTGCAAAATCGGTTATGATACTCGCAATATTTTCGACCATTTTTTAGGAATCTCTCTTATGTCAGCCAATATTCTCGATGGTAAGCTTATCGCGGCCGAGCTCCGTGAATCCATTAAACAAGAAGTTGATACGCAAGTTGCGGCGGGTAATATTCGCCCTGGTTTAGCCGTTATCATGGTGGGCGAAGACCCAGCCTCGCAAGTGTATGTACGAAACAAAAAAATTGCTTGTGAAAAGGCTGGGTTTAATGATGTATCCGAAGTTTTGCCCGCCAACACGTCTCAAGCAGACGTTTTGACACTTATTGATAAGCTTAATGCCGATGACTCCGTACACGGCATTATTGTTCAGTTACCCGTTCCTAAACACATTGACCCAAAAGCGATTATTGAACGTATTTCGCCCGCGAAAGATGTGGATGGCTTTCACCCTTACAATGTTGGACGCTTAGCAACAGGTGCACCGCAACTTGCTCCCTGCACACCACACGGCGTTATGACCATGCTAGAAAAAACAGGCATTCCACTGCGTGGCTTAAATGCCGTTATCGTCGGCGCATCCAATATCGTCGGCGTTCCCATGGCGCTTGAACTGCTTAACGCCCGCGCCACCATTACCGTTTGCCACAGTGCCACCAAAGACCTTGCTAAAAAAGTGTCCGAAGCGGACTTAGTAGTCGTCGGTGTCGGCATTCCCAATATGGTAAAAGGCGAATGGATAAAAGAGGGGGCAATCGTAATCGACGTAGGCATCAATCGCTTAGACGACGGAACCTTGTGTGGTGACGTTGAATTTAATTCTGCAAAAGAGAAAGCCCGTTGGATTACCCCCGTACCAGGCGGCGTTGGCCCCATGACTATTGCAACCCTGCTTCATAACACTTTAAAAGTGGCTTATCATTTAAAATAACGAGCAACCAATTTTTAAATGCTTACCTTTTCAGGTGAGCATTTCAATTTTTCTACCCCTCAAGGGGGTACTGAAAATCCCCCTCCTTCTTATCTTTTTCGAAAACACTATTAAAAGAAATGCTATATTAAAAGATAAACCTTACGCTTCGAGATAGACCATGACGCTCTTTCAAATCAAAATCATTATTCAACTCAAAAAACAAAATTTTAGCATTACCAACACCGCCGATGCTTTAAATGTCGTGCAGTCTGCGATTAGCCGACAAATAAAACTCATTGAAGAGGAACTTGGTTTACCGCTGTTTATTAAAAAAGGCAAACGTTACTTAGACTTTACCAAAGAGGGCTATGTGATTTATGACCAAGCACTTAAAATAGAGCAAGCCAGCAATAACATCCTGAAATTTTCCCAAGAAGCATTGCAAGAAAAAAAAGGACGCATTCGTATTGCGACCACGCACACCCAAGCCAAATATTTTTTACCCAAGCACTTAACGCGTTTTAGAGAGCTTTACCCTCAAGTGAGCTTTGAAATTGAGCAATCCACGCCATCTGAGCTGGTGAATAAGGTCATTGAATCCAAAGCAGATATTGCTATATCCACCGAACAAATTGACCGCGATGACAGCCTTGTTACCCAATTTTGTTATCAGTGGCATCACGCGCTGATTTTACCCAAAGAGCATCCTCTAGCAACACTGGATGAACATTCCATTACCTTAAAAGAGATTTCAAAATACCCTATTTTAAGTTATGTTCACGGCTTTACAGGGGGGGGGATAATTCAGCGTGAGTTCAAAAAAAATAAGCTAGACATTAAAATTGGCTTAGCGGCATCCGATTCGGACACCATTAAGACCTATGTAAAGCTCGGGTTTGGTATCGGAATCATTGCAGAAATGGCTTATGATTCCGAACTAGACCAACCTCTTTCTGTTATTAGCTTAAAAAAGCTGCTACCCCAATTTGATACCAAGATCTCTTATTTAAAAGACGCGTTTCAACCGAAATATTTACAACGCTTTATTGAGCTGGTTACCGAGCAAAACAACTAAGCTTTCTCTTTAATTTAATACAAAAAAAAGCCCCATCAAACTGATGAGGTTTTTTTCATACTCGCCCTGTCTTCACAAGGTTCGTAAACATTACGCCACCTTTAGCGCACTCTGAGGTGTGGCTTCCAGTGCGGCAATACGATCTTCCAATGGAGGATGCGACGTGAACAACTGTCCAATTTTGCTCTTGCCAGAAGAGATACCCAAAGCAGCCATTTGATCAGGCAGTTCACCCGGTGTCATGGTTTGCAAACGACGTAGCGCAGCAATCATATTCTCTTTACCTGCTAAGTACGCACCGCCGTTGTCCGCATGAAACTCACGTTTACGCGAGAACCACATCGAAATAATACTGGCCAAGATACCAAATAGAACTTGTGCCGCAATATCAACGATAATGAATGTCCAACTGTGCCCAGATGATTCGTTTTTCAGAATCACACGATCCACCACATAAGCGACAATTTTCGCGAAAAAGATAACAAAAGTGTTTAACACGCCTTGCAATAACGCCATGGTCACCATGTCACCATTGGCAACATGCGCGACTTCATGACCCAGTACCGCTTCCACTTCATTTTGACGCATGTTACGCAT
>JAMOLY010000004.1 GCA_027068835.1 Thiomicrorhabdus sp.
CAGGTGCTTTAATACTTCAAAAAAACCCATAACAGAGAGTTTTTCCATCGGAAACCAACTTTGAAAGCCTAACGCGATCATTTTTGGCCCCCCTATCCCAACAAACACCGCATTAGGGTAACGAACCTGCAAACTCTCCATTAATGCCGCACCCAACGTATCGCCCGAGGCTTCGCCAGCAATCATTCCAATCACCAGCGCACCATTATCTGACTGCACTTGCTTATCTAACAATACCGCGTTCCGATCTTTTCAAAAAATGTACCAGAGAGCCTAACGTATTCTGTTCATCATTTAACTCTTCAAGTTCTTGAATGGCATCTTCAAAACGATTTCCAGTTCGATACAATGCTCGATAGGCCTTTTTAATCAAACTTAATTGATCCCGCGTAAAGTCGCGCCGCTTTAACCCTTCAAAATTAATTCCTCTAGGGCTGGCTAAATTACCTGAAACAATCACAAAATTAGGAACGTCTTGGCTGATCACACTGCCCATGCCACAAAAACTATGCTCTCCAATATGACAAAATTGATGAACCAAAGTATAGCCACCCAATATCGCCCAATTATGCACGGTAACATGACCCGCTAAAGCCGTTGCATTTGCCAAAATACAGTGATGACCAATGATGCAATCGTGTGCGATGTGTACACCTGCCATCACCCAATTATCGTCACCAATTACTGTTTTCCCTAAATCTTGGCTCGTGCCACGATTAATCGTCACGTTCTCTCGAAAGGTATTGTTGTTACCAATCAACAACTCTGTTGGTTCATTATCATATTTTTTATCTTGAGGTGCTGCACCAATAGAGCCAAAGGAAAAAAAATGATTATTAACACCAATGACGGTTGGCCCCTGAACCACAACATGTGCTTCTAGAACAGAACCAGAACCAATACTAACGTCCGCACCAATAACACAAAATGCACCAATTTTTACATCGGACGCAATATTTGCACTGGAATCAATAACCGCTGTTGAATGAATCAAGGCGCTATACCTTTCGTTCTGCACACAAAAGATCGGCGGATGCGATTAATTTACCATCAATCTTTGTTATACATTTAAACTTCCAAATACCACGCTTATTCCCCAACGTAATTACTTCAAAATCTAAACGATCACCCGGCACGGCGGGTTGCCTAAAACGGCAGTTATCAACCGCTGCTAAATAATACATCGTACTGCCATCAGGTTTAACCCCTTGGCTACGAAACGCTAAAATTCCCGTACATTGCGCCATCCCTTCAAGAATCATTACACCTGGCATAATCGGATGATTTGGAAAATGCCCGGTAAATTGTGGCTCATTGAATGTAATGTTTTTATACCCTTTCAACATGACACCCGACTCAAATTCCGTAACCCTATCCACCAATAGAAAGGGGTAGCGGTGCGGTAAATAATCAAAAATATCTTTTACTTCCATCATGCACTATTCATCCAATCATAAATTTATAATGCGAGTTAATATTGCTCCACTAACTCGTCTATTTGTTTTTGCAATGCTTTAATTTGTTTGGCCATTTTATCTAGGTTACGCGCTCTCACGCTGTTTTTTTGCCATTCCGAAACTGGAATCGCAGGAAACCCAGAATACACACCAGACTTACTAATTGAGTGCGTCGCACCCGCTTTTGCCAAAAAATGGGTATTGTCGGCAATCGTAATATGACCTGAAAAACCAACTTGACCTGCTACCGTACAATTTTTTCCTAACGTTGTGCTACCTGCAAATCCAGTTTGACCTGCAATGGCGGAACCTTGACCAATCTTAACATTATGTGCAATGTGCACCATGTTATCAATAATGCAATTATTTTCGATGATTGTATCTTCAATCGCACCTCGATCAATACAGACATTATTGCCTATCGAGACATCATCTCCAATAATAACTCGGCCTAGCTGAGGAATTTTAACCCATACTCCCTCGTGATTCGCCCAACCAAAGCCATCACCACCAATCACAGCACCCGCTTCAACCGTTACATTATCACCAAGAATGCAATCATGACTGATAACAACATTTGATAAAATACGACAATCTTTACCGATGGTCACCCCTTTTTCAATAATCGCGCCAGCTCCAATCAACGTGCCTTCTTTAATTATTACGCCAGACTGAATGACCGCTTGTGCCATCACACCAACCGATTTAGCTAATTGAGCCGTATCATCAATACTTGCGTCAGGATGCTTTTGATCGGTATTTTGCAAAGGGTTTAATAGCTGTGCAACAAGTGCATACACATAATATGGATCTTCCACCACAAGCATAGAAGTGTGGTGGCAAAACGTTTGATAGGTCGGTGCTAAAATAACAGCACCAGCGGACGTTTCTTCAAGATAAGAGAGGTATTTTTTATCTTTAAAAAAGGAAATTTTTGTTGCGCACGAGTTATTCAGGCTTGATACGTTCTGAATATCCACCTCTCCCAACCCAATTAACTCGACCTTAACGCCAAGTTGTTGGAGTTGGTTAACAATATTTCGTAACTTCACAAAATCAATCCAACTATGTTAAATTTTTCTCTCACGAACAACAGTCTTGTTACTATTTATTAAATTCAGAGCGTTGTTTTTTACTCACTATTTCCAAGTGAGATAAAACATCATTGGTCACATCAATTCGATTATTGGTATACGCAATCCCTTCATATAAAATCAAATCAAACGACTGTTGTTCACCAATGGCTTTGATCGCATCATTCACAATATTTTGCAACGTTGCCAACTCTTCATTACGTCGTAAATTTAAAAGCTCCTGAACATCATTGCGTCTACGTTGAATTTCTCGCGTTAACATCGTTATTTCACGCTCTTTTGTAACGCGTTGTGAATCACTCATTACCGCTTTATTTTTTTGATACTCAGCCTGTTTTTTCTCTAACTTTCCAGCCAACCCTTTCAACTCAGATTGTTGAGGCTCAAACTCTTTTTTAAGCCGTGCATCCGCAGTTTTAGCCTGTGGTGCCTGCTCTAAAAGAAGTGCGACATTAACCACGCCTAATTTCACAGGCGTTTCTGCCCAAACATTAGTCGCTAATGAGAACATTGCAACAAATAATAAACAGGTCTTAAAAAAATTACGCATCAATCTCTTTCCATTTTTTATAAAAACAAACAACTTTTCAGAATTGTACCTTAAAAAACAATTATTGGTATAGGAACCTAAGCCCTAAATCCCCTTATCTTTTAAATACCCTCCCAATTTTCGGGTAGAAGTACGAACTAAAACCCAGTTCCCAACACAAATTGAAATGACTGCAACTCATCTGTTGAATCATAGCTTACAGGTCGAGAAAAACTAAATGAAAGAGGCCCAACAGGTGTTATCCATGAAAAACCAACCCCGAAAGCCGACCTTAGTTCTCCCGCTTCAACACTATCCAAATCTGTAAACACATTCCCCGCATCAAAAAACAAACTCATTCGAATATTACTGGAATCTTCAATAAAAGGGATCGGAAGCACAAGAGCAGCGGTTGTTGCAACCTTAACCGCCCCCCCCACTGGACGATCTGTTCCATCAATACTTTTTACATAATTAACCCCTAAAGAGTTTGGTTCAAACCCTCGAACAGAGCCGATTCCTCCCGCGTAAAAATTTCGATAAAATGGCAAAACATCCACTTTACCAAACGCACTGCCATAGGCGATATTTCCCTTTAACTGAAACGTTAGATTTTCTGTCAAAGGAAAGTATAAAGCCTCATCCACATACAATTTATAATACGATTCATCAGAGGTTCCAGGAACGACCGATTCGAGAGCAAGACGAGTTCGGTGTCCTTTCGATGGAAAATAAAATGAATTCGTTGAATTATGACTCCAAGCCATACTAAATATGGCTGCGGTAGAATTTTTACCAAACTCTGCCACATGATCATTACAAACGTTAAAATCATCCGAACACACCAACTCTTGAGAGTCCAGCTTAATTCCATACGTTAAACGGTCATTTTCACTTAACGGGTAGCCTAACGAAGTGCGTAAACCAAAATTATTGGTTGTAAAATCGGCCAATTGAAGCCTTTTTGCATCAACTTCACTTAAATAAAACCCTGCGCCTAAGCTTACGCCATCCGCAGTAAAGTACGGATTGGTCAACCCAATATCTGCCGTTTTTCGAGACGAGCTGGTTGCAATTTTAAAGTCTAACTTATTACCACTTCCAATAAAGTTTCGCTCTGAAATACCAATATTAAAACTAACTCCATCTAATTGAGAGAACCCGACACCCGCACTGAACGAGCCTGTCGATTGCTCTTCAACTTTAACCACTAAATCCACTTGGTCGGCGCTCACTCGCTTAGTTTGAATATCCGCTGTTTTAAAAAAGCCCAGACGCGTCAAACGTGAGGTGGATTGACGAACCAGTTTTAACGAATAAGGCGAACTTTCCAGCTGTCGCATCTCTCTTCGAATCACATAATCACGGGTACGCGTATTTCCCTCAATCAAAATTCGACGAATATAGACTCTATTTTTTGGCTCAACATAAAAGTTTAATGCAATCGTTTTATCTTCTTCATTCAATGCGGTTGCAGGTCTAACGTCAGCAAATGCATACCCTTCCTCACTCAAACGGTCACGAATACCATTGACAGCTGAAACCACTTTTGAACGTGAAAAAACATCATTAACACCAAATTTCATCAACTTTTTTAACGTTTTATTATCCAAAATGGTTTCACCAATAAATTGGATATCCGAAATGGAATATTGCTCACCTTCATCAATATTAATCGTTGTAAACACACGTGTTTTATCGGTCGATAAACTCACTTGAAAAGAAGACACTTGAAACCGAGCAAACCCTAAATCCATATAATACGACTTCAACGTTTCAATATCGCCTTGAAGTGCCATTTTAGAATACGCATCTCCAACTGACATTTGCAATAACGACTTTAAACGCTGATCTGAATAGACCTTATTACCAACCAAGGTTATACGCCCAAGAGTAGCAGGCTCTCCTTCTACAATGGTCACTTTTAAGGCTACTCGATTACGTGGTAAAATTTCACTAGTAATATCAATTGTTGCGGCATAGTACCCTTGGTTTTGATAACGGCGACTCAAATCAACAACAACGCGTTCTAACTCAAGATGGTTATAAATTCGACCTTTTTTTAAACCGAGTGAATCCAGTGCATCATTTAAGGTATCACTGTCAATCAGCTTATTGCCCTCAATCGTCACTTCAGAGATAGAGGGACGCTCCACAACTTTAACGACCAGTGTATTCGACCCTTTTTGATACAAAGAAACATCTTTAAAAAAACCCGTTTTATACAAACTTTGTATGCTTTTTTGAGAAAGTTCTTTGTCTAAAAACTCCCCCTCTGAAATAGGCAAATAGGTACTGATGGTTGCAAAATCAATTCGGTTTGCTCCCTCCACTTTAATGTCTTTTACCATAAACGCTTGTGCAAAATTCGGTAGAAGTAACAAACATGACACCATTCCTGACACCACCGATTTTTTAAACTTTACTTGTTTCATATTAACCATTAGAGATTCTTAAAACATCATTAAATAGGGCAATAAACGTCAGCCCTATAATTAAAACAATACCGATCCGTTGACCAGCATCCATCACTTGGGCACTCACGGGAGAACCCTTTACCATTTCGACCAAATAATATACCAAATGCCCGCCATCTAAGATAGGAATAGGTAATAAGTTTAGCAGACCAATACTCAAACTAATCAACCCTAACAAGCCCAAGAAAGTAACCAGTCCCGACTGCATCGCCTGCCCTGAAAACTGAGCAATGCTAATTGGGCCTGATAAGTGCTGCAAACTTACATCCCCAAAAAACATACGCTGTAACATCACCAAACTCATCTGAAACAGGTCAACACTGCGTTGATAACCTTGTTCAATCGCATCCATAACACCATACTGATTTACCACAGTATAAGGAGCTAAACGCTCAGGAGAAACATAAACGCCAATGCCCATTTTTCCGACCAACTGGCCAGAGTCCACTTTTTTCTGCCCTAAAGAGACGGGCGTTGTATTCAGTACACCTTCTCTCAAATAACTGACCTCAACGATTTGATTTGGTAATGCTTGAATTTGCTCAACCAAATCACTCCAACGTTGCGTGATTACACCATTAATTGCAACAATCTCATCTTGGGGCATTAACCCCGATTTTTGAGCAGCCCCCTCAGACAGGACTGTTCCTAACACTGGAGGGAGGGAAAAATTAAACGGCTTAAACCCAAGCAATTGTAACCAGTTTTGCTCAGGCTGATTTAAATCCAATCCATCAATAGGCACGTTGTCTAAAATCAACCGTTCGCCCGTATCCATTTTTTCAATTACAAATTCAACGCTGTTTTCGTGATGCACTCTCGCTTTTAAAAGCGCTTGATGAACGCTACGCCAACTCAGCGTTTCTTCGCCATTCACTTGAGAGACAACCCATTCAGACTCGTCCCTAAAAAAAGCATCCGAAAGGGATGCTTCAATTGGAGACGCAGATTCCACACCATTAAAAACAGGTTTAAATCCAGACACCCCTACCAGATACATCATCGAAAAAATCAACCATGCAAAAATCAAATTAATAAGAGGCCCTGCGGCAACTACCGCAAAACGTTTATACACGCTCTGGCGATTAAAAGCTCTATCTAGTTCACTCTCCGCAACGGACTCTGCGGCCTCATCCAAAAAACGAACATAGCCACCCAATGGAATGATTCCAACTTTAAAGGTGGTCTCTTTCCCCTGTTTTTCATAGATGCTTTTACCAAATCCAATCGAGAAAACCTTAACTTTAATATTAAACCAACGAGCTACTTGATAGTGACCCCATTCATGAATGGTCACCACCAATCCCATGACCACAATAAACCCTAAAATAGACCATAAAATCGTCATTTAAGCTAGGCTTCCAAAGTGCCATAATAGATACATCATGGGCACAGCAATCAACAGGCTATCACCGCGATCAAGCAAACCTCCGTGTCCAGGTAAAATATGACCACTGTCCTTCAAGCCTGCTTGACGCTTCAAAACACTTTCAAACAGATCGCCCAACACCGAAAACAGTGCAATCAAGGCTAAACACACGGCAAAAATGCCCACAGAAATACGCAGTTCAACCGACAACCAAAAAACGCTCATTACACTGATAACAAACGCAAGTGCCACGCCCCCCCAAACACCTTCCCACGTTTTTCCTGGACTCACATATTGTGCTAATTTTGTTTTTCCAAAACGCCTGCCACTAAAATAAGCGCCCGTATCCACCGCCCAAATAACCAGTAAGCTCAATAAAATAACCCATGGTGAAAATTCAGCTCGAAACTGCGACAGTGCCACCGTAAACAACACCACCGCCAGCACCCCAGATATTAAAATAAGAAAAGTGGACTCAAGACCTTTTTGCCCTTGGCTCTGCTGATAGCGTAAAACCACCCAGACCACCAATAAACACTCAATCACCGTCAAGGCCAAAATAGCTTCAATCGGCAACCAAAGCATGCCCAACCACACCAGCAAGGCCACCAACAAAGCAAAGCTCACTTTTTGCCAAACCGCCTTTAACCGCGCAAACCCTGCCCACTCCCAAGCCATCACTGCCGCAATCAACAACAAAACGCCCTGCCAAATACCATCGGAGGACTTAAACAGCAGCAACATGGCCAATACAGCTAAAACAACGGCTGTAATCACTCGTTGTTTTAACATTATTTTGCCACCTGTTCACTGGTTTTACCAAAACGACGCTCACGTTGTGCAAACGATGCAATCGCCTTATCAATGCTTTCTTCATTAAAATCTGGCCATAAATCCTCTGTAAAATAAAACTCCGCATACGCTATCTGCCAAATCAAAAAATTGCTGACTCTTTGCTCACCCCCTGTTCGAATCAAAAGATCCACCTCTGGCAATTCACTTAATGCAACATAAGGACTTAGCTCACGCTCATTTAATTCGGACACTGAGCGATCAGGATTGGCCAACTGCCACTTTTTAACCGCTTCAACAATGTCCCAACGACCGCCATAGTTTGCTGCAATAGACAGAACCAAACCCGTGTTATTACACGTCATAGATTCTGCGATGGTAATGTGCTCCTGAATTTCAGCATTAAAGGCTGTGCGGTCTCCCACAATCAACAGTCGAACATTATTATCATTTAGCTTAGACACCTCTTTTTGCAAAGCCCTCAAAAATAATCCCATCAATTTATTCACTTCATCCTCTGGGCGGCGCCAATTTTCTGTACTAAAGGCAAAAAGGGTTAACGCCTTAATTCCCTGAGCAGAGCAATGTGCCACTAAACGTTTAACCGATTTCAGCCCTTTTTGATGCCCCACAAATCTTGGTAAAAAACGTTTTTTAGCCCAACGACCATTGCCGTCCATAATAATAGCAATGTGTTGTGGTTGATAATTTTGGTGATTTTCTTGAGACAAAACAAACCTCGATAAAGTACAACGCAAAACGGCTCAAATAAATTTGAAAAAAATCAAACCCACTTGAACCGTTTTACTTGGAATAAGATAAAGCAAACCTTACTTAAGCTTTTAAATAAAACTTATCAATTATGCCGTAATTACCCCCAAATAGCGACCTAAACTTAATTACCCGAATCCCCACTTAATTTAAATATCCATTAAGCTCGCTTCTTTATCCGCCAATGCCGCATCGACTTTTTTAATCACATCATCCGTTAACTTCTGAATTTGGTCATCTGACTGACGCGCATCATCCTCTGTAATGTCCTTATCTTTTAATAACGACTTTACAGCGCTGTTCGCATCTCGGCGAATATTACGAATGGCAACTCGCGCCTGCTCCGCTTCACTTTTTGCCACTTTAATAAAGTCACGACGACGCTCTTCTGTTAAAGGCGGCATTGGAATGCGCATCAAATTACCGACCGTCACAGGGTTAATCCCTAAATCGGATGTCATAATAGCTTTTTCAACAACCGCCACCATTGGCTGCTCCCAAGGCTGAACGGTCAAGGTACGAGAATCTTCTAAGTTAATATTGGCAACTTGGCTGATCGGTACTTGTGAACCATAATAATCCACCGTAATTGAATCCAAAATACTTGGGTGAGCGCGTCCTGTTCGAATTTTAGCAAAATTCACTTCTAGGTTTTCAAACGACTTTTGCATTCTTACTTTTGCATCTTCACGAATTTCATCTAACATATTTACTCTCCTACAGACACTAACGTGCCCTCATTTTCACCTTTTACAATTCGAATCACCGCATCACTCTTAAACATATCAAAAACACGAATCGGCATTTTATGATCACGACACAATACAAATGCCGTCATATCCATCACTTGCAAGTTCTTTTGAATCACATCATCATAGCTTAAAGCATCATAACGTGTTGCGCTCGAATCCTTCATAGGATCTGCCGTATAAATACCATCCACTTTCGTTGCTTTTAAAACAATCTCAGCGTCTACTTCAATGCCACGTAAAGCGGCGGCGGTATCCGTTGTGAAAAAAGGGCTTCCTGTTCCCGCCGCAAAAATCAACACCTCACCTTTCGATAACTGTTTTTTGGCACTGTTTGCAGAAAATCCATCAGAGATACCGTCAATTGGCATTGCAGACAAAACTTGAGAAGTCATTCCCATACTCTCAATCACATCTCGAAGTGCCAACGCATTCATAACCGTTGCCATCATACCCATATGATCGCCTGTGGTTCTTTGGATGCCTGAGCCTTGAATTTGAGCGCCACGAAAAATATTCCCCCCCCCCACAACAATCGCGACTTCAACACCCAAGTCACGCAACTCTTTAACTTGAGAAACAACAGACCTTAATGTTTCGGCATCTAGCCCAAAATCACCTGAACCCATTAAGGCTTCGCCACTGAATTTTAACAATATACGTTTATACTTAAGTGCCATCTTTACGCATCCTCACATAATCCACTAAAAAATACTTTAGAACTTTTTTTAAGACCTAAAAAAATGTTCTAAAATATTTTCACTCAATTTCACATACAAAAAAGCCATAGCCAGTTTACCTTATTAAATAAGTAAACCAGAGCTATGGCTCAATCAACCAAAAAATTAACCTGTGACAGCTTTAGCCGCTAACGCTACTTCTTCTGCAAAGTCAGTTTCTTCAATCTCAAGTCCAGCACCCACTTCCAAACGAATGAAAGCCGTAACGGTTGCGCCGTTCTCTTTCAAAAGCTTTTCAATCGTCACGTCTGGGTTTTTAACAAACGCTTGCCCAACCAACGTAATTTCTTGCAAATACTTACGCATACGGCCGTCAATCATTTTTTCAATGATCTCCGCTGGCTTGCCACTCTCTTGCGCTTGCTCAATTTGGAACTTACGTTCCTTCGCCAGCATCTCTTGATCCACTTCATCCGCGGTAATTGCAGATGGATTTACCGCAGCAATGTGCATCGCAATATCACGACCCAGTGCATCATCACCACCGTTAAGCGCAACAACAACTCCAATTTTTTCACCGTGCTGATACTGACCAATCAGCCCAGCAGACTCAATTTTATTGGCAAAACGTAATGACATGTTTTCACCAATACGAGCAATCATTTCACGTCGCGTAATGTCCACTGTTTTACCAGAAGCCATGGTAAGCTCCATGATCTCAGCAACATCAACAGTATCCGCCGCCAAAGCCAAAGCTGCAATTTCATTTGCAAACGCTTTAAACTCATCGCCTTTCGCCACAAAATCTGTTTCGCAATTTACTTCGGCAATAATCCCGCTCTTTTTATCATCTGAAACGGCAATGGCAATAATGCCTTCCGCAGCAAGACGGCCAGCTTTTTTATCCGCGCCCGCCATGCCTTTTTTACGAAGAAACTCAATTGCCGCTTCCATATCACCATCCACTTCAGACAATGCTTTTTTACAATCCATCATTCCTGCGCCCGTTGTTTGGCGCAGTTCTTTAACCATAGAAGCTGTAATAGCCATCTTTAATTCCTTTTTCTACGTTCTAAGTAAAGACAACCTATCTTATAAAGATACTTTTAAAAGCCAAAGATAGGTTTCGAACAATTATTTAGAAGCTTTTTCTTTTGCTTCTACAAAATCATCACCTTCAACACCCGTTGTAATCGTTGCTTTTCCTTCCAAAACCGCATCGGCAACAGAAGAAAGGTACAAGGTAATTGCACGAATGGCATCGTCGTTACCAGGAATAACATAATCAATACCACGAGGGTCATTGTTCGTATCCACTACACCGATAACTGGAATACCAAGATTTTTCGCTTCTTGAATGGCAATTTTTTCATTTCCAGTATCAATAATAAAAATAGCATCAGGCATTGCACGCATGTCTTTAATACCACCTAAAGACAACTCTAATTTTGTTTTTTCACGCGTACGTGTCAACGCTTCTCTTTTGGTAATTTTTTCAAACGTACCGTCTTTTTCCATCGCTTCAAGTTCTTTCAAACGCTTAATAGACTGTTTGATTGTTTTGAAGTTGGTCAACATACCACCTAACCAGCGGTAATCAACATAAGGCATGCCACAACGTTTGGCTTCTTGAGCTACTAACTCACGCGCCGCTTTTTTTGTTCCTACAAACAAAACCTTACCTTTGTTTGCAGCAATGCCACCAATCATGTTTAATGCGTCATTAAACATCGGAAGTGTTTTTTCTAAGTTGATGATATGAATCTTATTACGAGCGCCAAAGATGAACTCTTCCATCTTAGGGTTCCAGTAACGGGTTTGGTGTCCAAAATGTACACCGGCTTCTAGCATTTCACGCATGGTAACTTTTGCCATGATATTTCTCCAAGTTTTGGGGTTAAGCCTCCGTTTACCCCATAAAACGAACCAAAAAATTGAGTTGGGTATTTTTTACCCCCCCTATCTTTCAGCACCCCGTTTTATGTGTCGGTAAACGTGCGGATTTTTTGTTAAAATTCCTCTCAAACAGAAAGGCGCGGCATTTATACCACACCCCAGCCCTATTCACAAATACAATTACAAAAAGAACCTAAAAATATGTCGATAAAGATCAAAACAGAAGATGAAATACAAAAAATGCGCGTTGCAGGAAAATTAGCCGCCGATGTAATTGAAATGATTCAACCCCATGTTATTGCGGGTGTAACAACAGGTCACTTAAATCAAATCATGCACGACTACATGGTCAACGAACAACAAACCATCCCTGCCACTCTTAACTACCATGGCTTTCCCGCATCCAGCTGTATTTCAATCAATCAAGTGGTTTGCCACGGTATTCCCGATGACAAAAAGAAATTAAAAAATGGCGACATTGTCAATATTGATGTCACCGTTATTAAAGAGGGGTATCATGGCGACACTAGTCGAATGTTTGAAATTGGAACCGTCAAACCCTTTGCCAGCCGTTTAAACAAAGTGGCACACGAGTGCCTATGGCTTGGCATCCAACAGGTAAAGCCTGATGCCACACTGTATGACGTGGCACTCGCCATTCAAACGCATGCTGAAAAAAATAATTTTACCGTGGTTAAAGAGTATTGTGGCCACGGCATTGGCGCTGATTTTCACGAAGCCCCTCAGGTCTTACACTACACTCAACCCGAACTGAAAGAGATTATTTTAAAACCAGGGATGGTCTTTACCATTGAGCCGATGATTAACCTCGGTAAATCCGATGTTAAATTACTTGCTGATAACTGGACGGTCGTGACCAAAGATCGAAAATTATCTGCACAATGGGAGCACACACTCACGGTTACCCAAACAGGGTTTGAAATTTTTACCTTAAGAACCGATGAGCAACCCGTTTTACCTGTTCACTGACATAACCAAAGAGCAATGCACCCATGACCAGCACAAACACCCATGCCACCTCATTTATTCAAGCACTTAACAACGAAGAGGTTCCCTACCTTGAAGCATTAAAATCAGGTCGTTTAGTGTTAAAAGAGTTCCTCGATCAACAGTTTGAACAATACGAGGCGGGGGCTGCCGTTTCAAACTTAATTACAGAACGCTCAGGCTTTATCGACCAACTGCTTAAAACCATTTGGAATCACTATATCCCTTCAGATGTTGCCTCACTGATTGCCGTGGGTGGTTATGGGCGTGGCGAACTGCACCCCTACTCCGACATTGACCTTCTCATACTCTGCGAACAAATTGAACAGTACCAAACCCCTTTAAGTGAATTCATCACCCTTCTTTGGGATCTTGGGTTTGACGTAGGCTCCACCATTCGAACCATTGATGACTGCTTTAATGCAGGCTTAGAAGACGTGACCACCGCCACCAATATTTTAGAATCCCGTTGGATAACAGGCGATTACGCGCTCTTTGAACAACTGCAATCCATTTGGAATCATAAAGATTTTTGGCCCAGTAAAGCTTTTTTTCAAGCCAAATTGACCGAACAAGAAAATCGTCATCAAAAATTTAACGACACCGTCTATCAACTCGAACCCAATATCAAAGAGAGCCCTGGAGGCTTACGGGACATTCAAACCATTTATTGGGTCGCCAAGCGGCACTTTAACGCCACCTCCATTAATGAATTAGTTCAACGAAACTTCTTAAGCACCGAAGAGTACGTTGAAATCGAAGCCGCTTACAAACACTTAAATCGCATTCGGTTTGCGTTGCAACACCTCAAGAGGCGGCGCGAAGATCGTCTACAATTCGATTCACAACAATCCATTGCAGAGTCGTTTAACTATGCCGATACCACAGAAAAAATGGCCGTTGAACAATTTATGAGCAGTTACTATCGCAATGTGCACAGCACCGTCAAACTCAACGAAATTTTACTGCAACACTTTAGAGAAACCCTCTTTGATGATCAAAAAATAACAGAGGTGATTAACCGACGCTTTAACCTCGTTAACCAACAACTCGATATTAAAGATCCCGCCATATTCAAACAAAACCCAACCACACTGCTTGAAGTGTTTATTATTTTAGAAACATTGCCCAGTATCACGGGGTTACGCTCTAACACCATTCGAGCGATTCGAGACCACCTCTACCTAATCGACGAAGACTTTCGCAAAGACCCCATCAATAAAGCGCTTTTTATTGAAATATTTCGTCAACCCAATGGGGTAAATGCCGCCGTTAAACGAATGCACGGCTATGGTATTTTAGGCGCTTACCTGCCCGCTTTTCAAAAAATATCTGGCTTAATGCAATTTAACATATTTCACGCCTATACCGTTGATGAACATACGATTTTAGTTATCCGAAACCTACGTCGTTTTTTTGTGGATGAGTTCACCTACGAATTTCCAACCGCACACCAAATTGCCCTTGAACTGAACAAGCCAGAAATTCTTTTTTTAGCAGGACTGTTTCACGACATTGCCAAAGGGCGCGGTGGCAAACATGAAATACTAGGTGCTCAAGAAGCCATTAACTTTTCTCAAGAACACAATCTCTCCGAAAAAGACACTGAAATGATCTGCTGGCTGGTTCGTAATCACCTTAAGTTTTCAGGCACGGCACAGCGCAAAGATCTAAGTGATCCTGAGGTGATTAATGAGTTTGCCTCTCTCGTCGTTGACCAAGAGCATCTCAACTACCTCTACCTACTTACCGTGGCCGATGTATGTTCAACCTCTGCCGCAGTCTGGAATGACTGGAAAAACTCATTATTTTTAACCCTCTACAACGAAACCTCTAACGTTCTTTCTCAAGCCAAACATACGCCACAAAACCGTAAGAAAAAAGCCCTTGCCACCCAAGAGAAAGCCAGAGAACTGCTCTCCAAACAAGGCATTTCTACCACCCAATACAAACCCTTTTGGAGTAGCATGTCGCAAAGTGAGTTTTTTAGTCGCCAAAGTGCGCCCGACGTCGCACGAGTAACTCAACAGCTTTACGCCATTAATCCCAACCAAACTCATATTTTTTTACAGCCGCAAAAACACCTCGGGGCAACCGAGTTAATGATCTACATGCAAGACAGAGATTTTTTGTTTGCACACATTACTCATGCGCTGGACTTGCTCAATTTAACCGTTGTCGAAGCGCGTATTTTTAGCACCTCTGACCAAATGACTCTGGTGATTATGTATATTCTTGAGCGCCAAACCATGTCGTTCATTGCCAAAGAGCGCCACCCAGAAGTCATTCAAAAAATACAAACCCAACTTGCACAACCTGAAACAGACCGTAAAACTCAACACAGCACCACACAAACGCGTCGCATTCGTTGCTTTGAAACCCCTACCGATTTAGTGTTTAACACTCTAAACGAGCACCGAACAGAGCTGCACATCACCACCAAAGACATCCCTGGACTGCTCTCTAAAATAGGTCACGCACTCAAGCGCTGTAATATTCGCCTACATGACGCCAAAATCCATACCGTTGGAGAAAAAGCAGAAGATGTCTTTATTATTAGCGATACTCACAATAAAGCGATCACAGATAAACGCTTAAAAGAGCAGTTTTCAGCAGAGTTAATTGATTTGATTGAATAAAAAGGTCGGCAAAAATCTCAAAGAAAATCTATGCGCGTGATAAAAATTTGCCCGTAAGGGTGCTGATTTTAACCTGTTCGTTAGATTCAATAAATTCAGGTACTTGAACTTCGTAACCTGTAGACAAAACAGCAGGCTTGGTTCGCCCAGCGCCTGTCGATTTTGTACCAGGCGTGGTGTCAACAACCTCAAGCGTTACCTGCGTTGGCAACTCAATCGTTAAAATTTGTTCATCCAATAAAATGGCCGTAATGCCTGAAAGGCCTTCGGTTAGGTATTTTTTTGCATCGTCCAATGTCTCTTCAGACAATAAGTATTGACTGTAATCGTCATTGTTCATAAAAACATAATTATCACCATCAATATAAGAGAACATAACGGGAACCTTGGGACAGTCCATCGCGTTAATAAAATCCTCTCCCTTAAAGGTTTCGTCAACCTTGCTGCCTGTTTTTAAGTTGTTAAAGCGTACTTTATACATGGTGGATGCACCACGTGAAGATGGGTTGCGAACATCATAGCTTTTAACAATATGCGGAGCACCGTTAACCTCAACCAAATCACCCTTTTTAAGTTCATTAATTTTAGGCATTAGAGTCTTTCCCGCTCGTTGATACATGATAGTGCGGGTCTTCGGACACGTTTATTTCAACCAACTCTTTTGCATTCTCAAGCAACACCAAACACTCAGGGCTTAAGTGTTTTAACACCAACTTTTTACCTGCTGCTTGGTATTTTTTAGTTAAGCCATCAATGGCCTCAATGCCAGAATAATCGTAAACACGAGAGTGCATAAAATCAATCACGACACAATCAGGATCATTTTCAGGGTTAAACATATCAGCAAAGTTTTTAACCGAAGCAAAAAACAACGGGCCATTGACCTTATAAACCTTAACCGAATGCCCGTTCATCTCCTCAAATGAGGTTTCCAATAAAATTCGTTGTGCATGTTGCCATGCAAACACCAGTGCGGCAACCACCACTCCAGAGATTACCGCCACAGCCAAATCAAAAACAACGGTCAAAACCGTAACCAACACCATCACAAATGCATCGGCTTTGCTCATGCCACGCATGATGTTCCAGCTTGACCAATTAAAGGTCGCAATCACCACAAAAAACATTAACCCAACCAACGCGCCTATCGGTACCATCTCTATCCACGAAGAAGCCAGCAATACAATCACCAACAACCCCAGTGCCGCAGAAACGCCAGACCAACGACCTGTTCCACCCGAGTTTACGTTAATCATTGACTGCCCTATCAGTGCACAACCGCCCATCGTACCAAACGCACCTGCGGTACAGTTTGCCGCACCCAATGCAAGACACTCTTTATTGGCTTTGCCGCGCGTGTTAGTAATATCATCAATCAATGTCATGGTTAACAGCGATTCTACCGAGCCAATAATGGTTAAAATAATGGCGTAAGGCAACACAATCCAAAGTGTTTCTAAACTCCAAAACCCTTCAGGCAAGGTCGTAAACCAACTCAATCCCTGAAACCCCCCTTCTACTCCGTCACCATAAATTAAGGACTCTAATGTTCCCGAAACCGAGGCTTTATCACCTACGGTTACGGCATTTAGATCAAACATGATTACCACAACCGTAATCAACACAATGGCGGCTAAGGCAGAAGGCACCACTTTTGTAATGCGTGGCAGCAGATAAATAATCGCTAGAGTAGCTATAATAATCATAATCATAATATTTAAGCTCGCGCCCGAAAGCCACTCACCATCCACATCTTTAAACTGCGTAAATTGGGCGAACAAAATAATCAACGCCAAGCCGTTTACAAACCCAAGCATCACCGAAGTGGGCACCATTCGAATAAACCGCCCCCACTTCATAATGCCGATAATAATTTGAAATACCCCCATCATAATAACGGCTAAAAAGAGGAAGGAAGCGCCATGCTCCATGACCAAATGCATCATAACCACCGCCAACGAACCCGCTGCCGCGGTAATCATGCCAGGGCGACCCCCAAAAACCGCGGTAATCATGCCGACAATAATGGCCGCATACAAACCAACCAAAGGGTGAACGCCCGCAACAAATGCAAACGCAACGGCCTCTGGTACCAGTGCCAACGCTACTGTAATTCCGGAAAGTGTGTCATTTTTATACGTTTTCCAGTTAAATGGCTGGCTTGGGTTGGTCATGTAAATTCCTTTAAGGAGGGGGGGCAAAAATAAAATGGGTGCAAATTTTAACAAAAACGCAGTACAATTACAGGATATCAAAGATTTAAAATTCGATAAAAGAAGGATTCAAACAATGTGGATTGAATATATTGCTGAAATTGGAATGGGGGCTTTTCTATTAATCATTGCCATTCATTTTGCTCAACACTTTATGAATCGTGCAGAACGTAATAAAAAACGGGCATTGAGGGAACAGAAAGAACAAGAGTCAAATCAACCCTAATTTTTTCTCCCCCCCCTATTTACATTAAAACAAGTTGTCTTCCACCTCTGCCACGGCCAAAGAGATAAACACCCCTAGGGTTTTATCGTACCCTGGCCATTGACTGGCTACTTTTTTCATAAAAGGGTCGGCCATGATTTTTGGCTTCATCTCAAAATCAGACAACCCTTCATCGTAATACACTTCGGCATTGTTATAGATGGCCTCACAAAAGGTTTGCATGTCTTCACAAATTTTTACGTCATCATGTACGCCATGCCCCACAATGTAATGATCGCAGTTTAAAGCACGTGCTTTTTTCATCGCTTCAATCGTGCCAACAAACGAGCCGTCCGCCATATTGGCAACACGACGCATGGCGGTATCGCCCATAAACGCAACGTTATCCTCCACCACTTCTACAATCAAATCCGACTCTGTATGCGCCACACCAAATTGGTGAATGTTAAAGGTTTTATCCCCCACTTTAATGGCTTCGCCGCCATTAAAAGCTTTATTAGGCAGAGTAATCACCGTGCCTGTAATGCCGTTATTGGAGTTACGTTGCATAAAGCCATACCAAAAATCGCCTCCATCGGCTTTAATTTTTTCAATCGCTGTCGGGTGCGCATAAATAGGCACATTGGGATACGCCTCCACAAAGGCGTGATTACCCAAAAAGTGATCGCCATGATAGTGAGTATTAATCACCATCACCACGGGTTTATCCGTAACGCTCTTAATTTGGCGCAACACCATTTCACCAATTTGCACCGAACTGCCTGTATCAATCACCACCACGCCCTCACTGGTGACCACAAACCCTGGATTATTAAAAAAGGCATGATTTTCAGGAGATGGCTCAGGGTCTTTCGCTAAAATGTAATAACAACTCTCCGTCACCTTAGTAACGGGCACATCATACATCGGCTCCGCCTTAATGCTCATGGCATCACTGGCGTACAATGGTTTAAGTACCGACATACCCACCATTCCTGCGGAAAGCCCTAAAGCCGATTTTAATAGTGAACGACGTTTCATGATTAACTCCTAATCTTGATATACAAAATTTAAACCTGATTTAAAAAACACTTTTTTTGATTCTAACACAATTGAAAAAAATCAAATAATGGATAAATACCTACAACCCTTCCAATAATTACCCTTAAAAACCACACTTAATTCATACTTTTTACGTCTTAAATAGCCTATAATCCCAAATAGAAATGATTCTGATTCACAAAAAAGATTAAAAAGACTTAGGTATTCCATGGAACTTTTAAAAACGTATCTCGACATCGCTGTTTTTGGCACTTTAGGCATTATGGGCTTCATTGCCCTATGGACAACCTTTGAACGACTCTTTTTCTATAAAAGTGTCAAAATCGACCAATTTAGTCATGCCGAATATCTAAACATTGCACTCACAAAGAACCTAACCACACTGGCAACGATTGGTGCAAACGCCCCTTACGTTGGGCTACTCGGTACAGTCATCGGAATTTTAATCACATTTTTTGAGCTGGGACAACAGCATAATTTAGATACGGGTGCAATCATGACAGGACTCGCCCTCGCGCTTAAAGCCACAGCCGCTGGAATCGCCGTTGCCATTCCATCCATTATTGCCTACAACGGACTCAACCGAAAAATAGACGTATTTAATGCACATTACCGTGCTGAAAACTCTAATGTTAATACTCAAAAATAAAGACTGAACCATGAAACGCTTTGACAATATCAACGTTATCCCCCTCATTGATGTCATACTCGTGCTACTGGC
>JAMOLY010000005.1 GCA_027068835.1 Thiomicrorhabdus sp.
AAATGGTTATGGACTTACAATAACGAACGACCTCATTCAGCGATTGGTGGTGTGCCACCAAGATACAAGCTGGAAAAGGTTTAATCTTCTACTTTTAACTTCGGTTATAAATGGGGGGATTACAGATCTAAGTTGCTGTTCATATATTTTCCTTTTTTAGGGAAATTATAATATATGAGCGTTTACACAATTTGATTTACAGAGTCGCTCTACTCCAAAATAGCCCCATGAAAAAAATCGTAAATACGCTGTGCTTTATTGGCGCTCACCCCTTTCACTTTAGTTAGCTCCGAAACAGATGCCTCTTTCACTTGATGTAATCCGCCAAAATGCACCAATACGTTCTTACGTGTTTTAGGGCCAATGCCTTCAATACTCTCTAAACTGGAGTGTGTTTGGGCTTTGGTGCGTTTAGAGCGATGTGAGGTAATGGCAAAACGGTGCGCTTCGTCTCGAATGTAATTAATTAGGTGCAACGCAATATGATCGGACTCTAAATCAATACCTTGCATATTATGGGGGGTAAATAAAATTTCTAACCCCGCTTTTCGTCCCTCTCCTTTGGCAACAGAAACTAGCGGAATATGGTCAAGCTCTAAGGTTTTAAGCACAGAGATGGCTTGATTTAACTGCCCTTTTCCCCCATCAACAACAATAAGATTTGGAAATTTACCCCCCCCCTCTTTTTGCTCTTTTTTCACACGTTGATAACGACGGGTAAGCACTTGATTCATGGCCGCGTAATCATCCCCCCCTGTAATGCCTTCAATGTTGAATTTACGATAGGCTTGAGTGCTGGGAATGCCATCGTAAAATACCACGCAGCTTGCCATGGTAAGCTGACCTTGCGTATGACTAATATCAAAACATTCAATATGATTAGGCGATATCTCTAGTGCCAACACTTCCTGCAATGCTTCGACACGATCACGTTGCGTGGCTTTTTGGGTTAAGTGCTGTTTTAACCCCGTTAATGCGTTGGTGGTTGCTAGAGCCATCAACGATTTGGCGGTGTGTTGAACGGGCTGTTTTAGTCGTACACTTGCCCCACGCTTCTCTTTTAACCACGCCTCTAAATAGTCATGCTCCAGCAGTTTTATGGGCAGTAAAATTTCTGCGGGCACAGGGTAAACTTGATAGTGCTGAGTTAAAAATGCGTCTAAAATGGCATGACTGACTGCCTGAGACTCTGTTTTTGGGTAAAAATGTTCGCTACCCCAAAGATTGCCTCCTCGGTACATCATTAAACACACACATACTTGACTGGCTTGCTCTACGGTAACAATCACATCCATATCTTTACTGCCAGGCTGATTAATCAAGTGCTGGCTTTGAATGGTTCGTAGTGCCGAAATTTTATCGCGATACTGTGCCGCTTCTTCAAAGTCAAGTGTTTGCGAAGCTGTTTCCATTTTTTGCGCTAACCCTTCCACCACATCAAAGCGCTTTCCCTTTAAAAAGAGCAAAGTAAGATCCACTTCCTCTTGATAAGCTTCTTGGCTAATAAACCCTTCAATACAAGGTGCAGAGCAACGTTTAATTTGGTACTGCAAACAGGGGCGTGAACGATGATTAAATACGCTTTCGGCACACTGCCGAACCTTAAATATTTTTTGTAATGCCTGTAACGTTTGATGCACTGCAGAAGCATTTGGAAAAGGGCCAAAATAGTCGCCTTTTCGACGCTTTGCTCCGCGGTGGTAACTTAAGGCTGGAAAGGTTTTATCGGTGGAGACGTAAATATACGGGTAAGATTTATCGTCTCTAAATAGAATATTATATTTGGGTTTATGTCGTTTAATGAGCGTATTTTCTAAAATAAACGCTTCGCTTTCGGTATCGGTAACCGTGACCTCAACACGGGCAATTTGTGCAACCATTGCTGTGGTTTTCATTTCACCGTGCGTCTTTTTAAAGTAACTGGAAACCCGTTTTTTTAAATTTTTAGCTTTGCCCACGTAAATAATCGTACCTGTAACGTTTAACATACGATACACACCTGGGCGCTGTGTAAGCTGTTTTAAAAACGCGCCCACATCAAATTTTGTTTCAACACTTTGTTCAGCTTTTTTTTCAATCATGAATCATATAACAGGGTAGAATTAACAAGATTTTCATATTATAAGGTATTCATTCATGGAACAATCCCCCGAAAACAATAATAATAATTTTGAGCGACTTGCGCTTGCAGTAGAATCTTTGGTAAAACAAGAGCGGTGGACGCGCCGTTTTGCGAACTTTCTTAAGTTAGCCATTGCTGCCTACGTCATCTTTTTTATCTATATTGCTGTGCAAAAATTTAATACGATCGAAAATAACACTACCAGTGCAGAGGGTAAAAAACATGTTGCTGTGGTGAACATTGAAGGCCCCATCGTACCGGGAACTAAAGTCAGTGCCGAGGTTATCAATCCGTTATTAGAAAAGGCGTTTCGTAACGACTCCAGCTCTGCGGTCATCATTAAAGCCAACTCTCCTGGGGGCAGCCCCGTGCAATCAGCCATGATTAATGACGAAATTATTCGCCTAAAAGCACTTTATAAAAAACCTGTGTATGTTGTGGTCGAAGATATTTGTGCGTCCGGTTGCTATTACATTGCGGTTGCTGCCGATAAAATTTATGCCGATAAAGGCTCCATGGTTGGTTCTATTGGTGTAAGAATGGATACGTTTGGTTTAACGGGTTTAATGGATAAACTCGGCATTGAAAACCGCTCTATGCATGCAGGCAATCACAAAGCCTTTATTGATCCATTCAGTGCAAAAGATGAAGAAGGTCGTAAATTTTTTCAACAAATGGTACTTGAAAAAACCCACCAACAATTTATTGCAACCGTTCGAGCGGGTCGTGGTGATCGTCTACAGGAAACGCCTGAAACGTTCTCTGGTTTAGTCTGGTTAGGGGAAGATGCGGTTAAAAATGGATTAATTGATGAACTCAATACCATTGGAGGCGTTGCCAGAGACATCGTTGGCGTTGATAATATTAACGTATATTCACCTAAAAAATCGTTTATGGAAGAGATTATGGGCGATATTACGAGCCAAACATCGGCTAAATTAGCGTTAATGTTAAGCTCTATGCGCTAAACAGCGCAGATAATAATAAATCACTGTCGAGCAATATGCCTCGACAGGTAACAGCGGGTATTTTTCTGATATTGTTAATGCACCTCTAACACTTCAACCTTATAGTCCAATGTTTGATTTGCTAAGGGGTGATTTCCGTCTAAATAGACTTTATCTTCTGTGATCTCAATAATTCTAAACACTATGGTCTCGCCATCGGGGTCTTCTGTTTCAACCGTTGAACCCAGTTCAATTTCAACATTGTCTTCAAAGTTTTCTGGTCCTGCAAACACAATAAGCTCTTCGTTGGTTACGCCATAAGCCTTTTCAGGTGCAATGGTTACTTTGGCTTCAAAACCAGCCTCTTCGCCCTCCATTAACGCTTCAAGCCCTTCAATAATTTCCCCCTCGCCTTGAATGTAAATCACAGGTTCTTCACCAAACGTTGAATCAATCACTTTGCCACTTTCGTCACGTAGTTCATAATGAAAAGTAACTCGACTGCCTTTTTTAATTCTCATTGTTGCATCCTTTTATAAAATTTTTGCATTAAAATAGTGGCTTACAATTCTACAGAAAAGAGAGTACAAATGCGCCAAATTATATTGGATACGGAAACCACGGGCTTTGACCCGCGTAACGGCGATCGAATCATTGAAATTGGTGCGGTAGAGTTAATTAAGCGTCGCCTAACTCAAAATAACTACCACCAGTATATCTTTCCTGAACGTTCTGTTCCACAAGATGCTATTGCCGTGCATGGCATTACCGATGACTTTTTAAAAGGCAAACCTATCTTTGCTAAAATCGTTGATGATTTTATGACCTACGTTCAAGGAGCCGAGTTAATTATTCATAATGCCCCATTTGATGTGGGTTTTATTAACAATGAACTGGCGTTATTGCCTAATAATAAATGGGGAAAAATTGAAGATCATTGCCAGATCACCGATTCCCTTAAAATGGCTCGAAAAACCTATCCTGGGCAAAGAAACTCACTTGATGCGCTCTGTAAGCGTTTATACATTGATAACTCCAACCGAACGCTTCATGGTGCCCTACTCGATTCCGAAATATTAACCGATGTTTATTTAACCATGACAGGGGGGCAAACAGCTTTAAGCCTAAGTACCCAAACTAAAAACACCACTACAAATAATGCCAGACAAGCAAACTTAAGCTATGAAAATAGATCGCCTTTAAATATACTCAAAGCCAACCAAATAGAACAACAAGCGCATCAACAAAAATTAGCCGATATTTCGAAAGCTTCAGGTAAAGCCCTTCACTGGTAATTTTTGATAAAAAAGAGTATGAATGTAATCCCCCCGAAAAATAAACCAAGTTTGGTCAATGGACTTCATGAGTGACTCCTTAGAAACAGGCCGAGCCATCAGAACCTTCAACGTTATTGACGACTTCAACCGTGAAGGGCTTGCTATTGACGTTGATTATTCA
>JAMOLY010000006.1 GCA_027068835.1 Thiomicrorhabdus sp.
TAATGGGGTGGGCCTGGGGGGGGGGGATAAATTTTATCTCAAAAAAGCACCTTTTAAGGTGCTTTTTTGGTTAATAGCAGTAAGAAAAACAGTGTGGCGACCATGACAATAGCGGGGCCCGTTGGGAGATCGGCAACGTAGGAAAGCCATAGGCCAATGAGTACGGACAGACTGGCAAGAACGAGACTGATCCAGAGCATTTTTTCAGGCGTATTGGCGAGTCGTCTGGCGGCAGCAGCAGGGATGATAAGTAGGGAGGTAACCAATAGTACGCCCACGATTTTCATCGAAAGGGCAATCATAAGCGCGAGCAGTAGAATAAATTGCAGCTGTACCTTTTTAACCGCCACACCCTCTACATGCGCCAGTTCAGGATTGAGTGTAATATTGAGTAGGTCTTGCCAGTGTTTTCGATAAAAGAAAAATATAAGTACACCAATTAAAGCGATAAGGCCAAGGTCGGTGGTGTTAATGCTCAGAATATCGCCAAATAGATAGCTCATTAAATCAATTTGTACGCTGTCTTGCAGGCTGATTATAATGAGGCCAAAGGCGAGACTGCTGTGCGCGAGAATGCCAAGTAGTGTATCGGATGAGAGTTGTTTGTAGTGACTGAGTTGAAAAATAGCCCATGCAATTAAGAGCGAGACGACCACGACGGTTAAGGTAAGATTGGTCTCTAAAAACAGTCCAATGCTTACACCAAGCAGTGCCGAATGGGCGAGGGTTGCACCAAAGTAAGATTGCCGTTGCCACACCACAAACACGCCTAAGGGCGCGGCAATGAGCGCCAGTCCTAGACCACCAATGAGGGCGAGAGTCATAAATTCGGGGAACCATGCCATGCTTCAGCCTGCCTTTGAGTCGTTGGGGGGGATTGTGTCTTGGGTTTGACCGTGCGTGTGTTCGCAGGTGGTGGGGTCGTGATGGTGTTCGTAAATCGCAATGCCTTCCGATGGCGTGGCAAGGCTGGAGAACAGGGTTTGGTATTCGGGCGATTCGCTGACCTTTTTGGGGTGACCCGAACAGCAAATGTGCTGATTTAGGCAAAGCACTTGATCGGTGTGCTGCATCACAATGTGCAGATCGTGGCTCACCATTAAAATTCCACAGCCGTATTGATGCCGAATTTGATTGATGTATTGATAGAGTTCGGCTTGCCCCTTAATATCAACGCCTTGCACGGGTTCGTCGAGCACAAGCAGTTCGGGTTCGCGAATGAGTGCTCTGGCAAGTAGAATACGTTGCATCTCCCCCCCCGATACTTGCTGTATGGGTTGCTTCAGTAGAGCGGATAAATTAAGTTCTTTGGTGATTTTTTTTAGTCTTGTGCTATCATAGGCCGCCGAAAAAAAGAGGTTTTTAAGGGCTTTTTTAAGCGAATGATTTTGGGCGTTGTGTGTTGGTTGATTAGGTTTAAAACCGAGCTTTAAAAAGCGTTCGACGGACATGGGCAGGGCGGCATCAATTTGGATTTTTTGTGGCATAAAACCAATTTTAAGCCCTTTTTTAACCTTAACCTGTCCCGAGGTGGGGGGGGTTAATCCAAGCAATATTTTAAGCAATGTGGATTTACCCGCGCCATTGGGGCCGATGAGTGTCACAATCTCTTTGGGATGAATACGAAGCGACACCTGACTTAATACGGTTTTTTGGTCAAACGTTTGGGTAATATTGATCGCTTCAATCAGTGGGGATGGTATTGCCATTTGACACTCTTAGGTTATTTATCAGGCTATTTTAGCGAAGTTCAGGCATAAAGGGGTTGAGTTAGGTGTTTTTTTGGGGAAAGTCTTTGTTTTTAAAACCTATTAGAGTCTCTGCTTTTTTTGTCTTGCTGTTCAGTGCCGTATTAAGCAGCACACCTTCTGCGATGGCGACGACTGTAACGGTCTCTATTCCTCCCTTGGCGGGCATTGTTGCGCCTTTATTGGGAGATGGTGATCGTTTGAATGTGTTGTTAAAACCAGGGGTATCGCCACATGGCTTTCAATTACGTCCTTCGCATTTACGTACCTTACAAAATAGTGATTTGGTGCTGTTTGTGGGCGGAGGAATGGACGCTTGGATTGAGAAGCCCGTGCAGTCAATGAAAAAAAATGCGATTGAAATGATGGCATTGCTCGCGTTAACACGACTCCCTGTCAGAGAGGGGGGGCTGTGGCAGAAAGAAGCGCATCATAATCATGCGCACAATGAAACGGATAATCATATTTGGTTGTCGCCTTCAAATGTGGTGTTAATGGTTAAAGCGGTGAGCCAGCGATTGCAAATTTTGCTACCCAATCAAGTGCAAGTGATTCAACAGCGTGAGCAGCGTTGGCTTGCTACGCTTGCCGCCACCGATGCACAGGTTAATCAAATCTTAATGCCCATTAAAAAACAGCCTTTTTTGGTCTTGCACGATGCCTTTCAGTATTTTGAACATTACTATCAGCTAAAGGGTGCGGGGGCGATTCGGCTAAACCCAGAGTTACCACCGAGCTTAAAGCGTATTCATCAACTGCGTGCCCAAATCAAAGCGGGCAATGTGCGCTGTGTTTTTAAAGAACCCCAGTTTTCAGAAAAACGCTTGCAGGCCGTTATTTCGGGGTTGCCTGTTCGGATTGGAACCTTGGATCCTATGGGGCGTTTTGCGCTGTCATCGAGTAGCAATCGTTTCACCGATTATGTACGGTACGACACATTTTTAAAACAGATGGCAGGCTCCTTGATTGAATGTTTGGCAGATAAAAAATAACGTGTAGAAAATGACCAAAACAGTGCTGATTTTGTATTGAAGTGACGTTACAAATTTAGGTGAGAGAGAGGATATTATGTGTCTTTTAGTTTAAGAAGGAATCTGATATGCATTAATACGTATTCTCATGATTATTAATGCTATCTAGTTGTTTTCTATCAAAAAAAATGTAAAGTTTCGTTTGTCATTTTCAATGGCTTTTAATGGACTTTTGCTCAATAACCTACTAAAATAGTCGGATATTAAAATTTAGGCGATTACGTGAATGCTTGACGAAAAAAACATCACCAGTTCAGGGTCTTCAGAGACGCAATATCAAGAGATTAACGATCTTCTGGATAAGAATCAGCACTATAAGGAGGGGTTCTTTACCTCTACGCACGTTGAAACCTTTGAAAAAGGGCTAAATGAGGCGGTGGTTCGTGCGATTTCGGCTAAAAAAAATGAGCCAGAATGGATGTTGGCTTTTCGTTTAAAAGCCTTTAAACATTGGCAAACCTTAGACGAACCGCATTGGGCAAAAGCAGAATATACCCCGCTGGATTATCAAGATTACAGTTACTATTCTGCTCCCACTTGTGGGTCTTGTGACACGGAAGAGGGGTCGGGTTCTGAGCAAGAAATTGACCCAGAAGTCGCTAAGGCTTTTGCGGAGCTGGGTGTGCCGATTATGGGAGAAGACGCCAATATTGCCGTGGATGCTATTTTTGATTCGGTTTCGGTGTCAACGAATAAACGTGAAGACTTGTCAAAATTAGGCATTATATTTTGTTCATTTTCAGAAGCGGTACAAGACTATCCTGAATTGGTTCAAAAATACATGGGCACGGTCGTGCCGTATCACGACAACTATTTTGCTGCACTAAATTCTGCTGTGGCCTCAGACGGTACCTTTGTGTACATTCCAGAAAACGTACATTGCCCGATTGATTTGTCCACTTATTTTCGAATTAACGAGGCCAAAACGGGTCAGTTTGAGCGTACTATTTTAGTGGCCGACAAGGGCAGTTATGTAAGCTATTTAGAGGGGTGTTCTGCACCTGTTCGTGATACCTATCAGCTTCATGCTGCGGTGGTGGAAGTGATAGTGATGGACGATGCCGAAGTAAAATATTCCACCGTTCAAAATTGGTACTCCGGTACGGATGACGGCGAGGGCGGAATTTTAAACTTTGTGACCAAGCGTGGTATTTGTGAAGGCAAAAATGCCAAGCTCTCTTGGACACAAGCAGAAACTGGATCGGCAATTACTTGGAAATACCCCAGCTGTATTTTGAAAGGGGATAATTCCATTGGTGAGTTTTATTCGGTGGCATTGACCAATCGACGTCAGCAAGCGGACACGGGAACCAAGATGATTCACATTGGTAAAAATACCCGAAGCACGATTATTTCTAAAGGTATCTCAGCCGGATTCAGTGACAACACTTACCGAGGCATGGTTAAAATTTTACCGAGTGCCGAGGGCGCAAGAAACTTTACACAATGCGATTCGATGTTGATTGGCGATCAGTGCGGCGCACATACTTTTCCGTATATTGAAGTGGAGAATGCAACGGCACAAGTCGAGCATGAAGCAACTACTTCGCGCATTGGTGAAGACCAACTCTTCTATTGCAAACAGCGCGGTATTCGAGAAGAAGATGCAATTTCGATGATTGTAAATGGCTTTTGTAAAGAGGTGTTTAGTGAGTTGCCGCTGGAGTTTGCGCAAGAGGCCGAAGAGTTGTTAGCCATTAGTTTAGAAGGGTCGGTTGGTTAATGTTCCGTTACCTACAACCATTACGTCATATTAAAATTAAAAAAGTATTTAACTATGTTATTAAAAATTGAAAACCTTCAAGCACAAATTGATGAAAAGCAAATTCTAAAAGGTTTAAACCTTGAGATTAATGCGGGTGAAGTTCACGCCATTATGGGGCCAAACGGGGCGGGAAAAAGTACCCTAGCCAGTGTGCTTGCAGGCAAAGACAGTTATGAAGTGACCGACGGTTTGGTGAACTTTGATGACCATGATTTATTGGATTTATCCCCTGAAGAGCGTGCGCGAAAAGGGCTGTTTTTAGCGTTTCAGTACCCAGTAGAAATCCCTGGTGTCAGTAATAAATTGTTTATGCAGACGGCCGTGAATGCGGTGCGTGAAGAGCAGGGGTTGCCTGCCCTAGATATGTTTGATTTTGATGAATACGCGAAAGATAAGATTGCTTTATTAGACATGCATCCTGACTTGCTTGAGCGTTCGGTCAATGTGGGCTTTTCAGGGGGGGAGAAAAAACGTAATGATATTTTTCAAATGGCGTTGTTGCAACCCAAGTTGTGTATTTTAGATGAAACCGATTCAGGGTTAGATATTGATGCGCTTCGTCTGGTCGCCAATGGCATCAACTCATTACGTTCGGCAGAGCGAAGCTTTATTGTGGTGACCCATTATCAGCGCCTGTTGGACTACATTAAACCCGATTTTGTACACGTATTGTACGATGGAAAAATTATTAAATCAGGTGGGTTTGAGTTGGCGCATGAGCTGGAAGCAAACGGCTATGACGAAATTATTAAACAGCACCAACAAGCGTAGTGGAATTGAACACCATGTCGAATAAGCGTACTCGAAAAATTTCACCGATGGCCACCGCCGCTGTTGAGCACTATGTGGGTTTGTCTAACTCATTAAACACATCTGAAGTAAGTTCAGGCGTGTTTGCCGCGCGTCAGCATGCGCAATCTCTGTTGTTGCAACTGGCATTTCCAACGCAACGTGATGAGCAGTGGCAATACACAAAGCTGGTTCAGTTTGTGCAAAATCGTTTTGAACTCCCTAATTTGAATGCTCAAAAAACAACGTTGAGCAAGGATGAACTCGAACAATTTACCCCCCCCTATGAGCGGATTCAACTCATTTTTGTGGATGGCGTGTTAAATTGCGATTTATCGGATGATTTATCGAGTTTGCCAAACGGGTTGCGCATTCAATCCATGCGTGATGAGCTTCAAAATAGCACCTCGGTAGCGTCTTGGTTTTCAGAGGACGCATTGGTTTTTTCAGAGCCGTTTGGTGTTCTCAATACCGCACTGTTTACGGATGGATTTGTGTTAAATGTTGCTGAAAATAGCGCCATTGAGCTGCCTGTATGGGTGTTGCATGTTCAGACGCAAGACAATCAAATCAGCACACTCACCAATCGTGTGCAGTTAGCGCGCAATGCCGAATTGACACTGGTTCAGCAGTTTGTGTCTTTATCGGAGGTACAAGCGTGTACCAATGTGGTGACCTCCATTGAGGTTGCAAACTCTGCCAGAATGCGTCAAGTGGTCTTACAGCAACAAGCAGAGGCCAGTTTTTATTTTCACAATCAGTTTGTGTCTCAAGCCTCTAATAGTGACTTTAATACGTTTTATGCAGGCATGGGCAGTGTACTTTCGCGTCACCAAAACCACTTGTCTATGGATGGCGAGCACATCGAAAATAGTCAAAACAGTGCCTGTTTAGCGCGTCAAAAGCAGGTTGTGGACTCTCGCACCCATACCTTGCACAATCAAGAGTGGGGCGCGAGTCGTCAGTTGCATAAGTATGTATTAGCCGATTCCGCTGTGGGCGTATTTGATGGCATGATTCGAGTGGATCGACAAGCCCAAAAAACCGATGGTCAAATGGATAATAAAAATCTATTATTATCAAATACCGCCAAAATGAACAGTAAACCTCAGCTGGAAATTTATGCCGACGATGTAAAATGTTCGCACGGATCCGCGACAGGACAGATCAATCCAGATCAAATTTTTTACTTGCAAGCACGTGGCATTCCGAGAAGCCAAGCCATTGAAATGATTACCAAAGCCTTTTTAATGGAACCCGTAGAGACCATTAATCGTTCAGAGGTCAAAAACTGGGTGGGCAAGCAACTTTCCAACGCATTGCTAACGGGCGGTTACTTTTCTGGGGGGGATAAATAATGTCAGAAGCTTTAGAAGAAAATTTAGACTTTTCCCTCATTAGAGCTCAGTTTCCTATTTTAGATCAAACCGAAAATGGTCATCCACTGGTCTATTTAGACAATGGTGCGACCTCACAAAAACCATTGTGTGTGATTGAAAGCATTGATACCTATTATCGTTTGCAAAATGCCAATGTACACCGTGGTGTGTACGGACTGAGTGAACGCGCTACCGAACTGTATGAGGGTGCACGAGAAACCGCACGAAGCTTTTTAAACGCGCGCTCCACCAAAGAGGTGGTGTTTGTTCGAGGTACAACCGAGGCCATTAATTTAGTGGCACAAAGTTGGGCAAGGGTCAATTTAAAAGAAGACGATGAAGTCATTGTGACCGAGATGGAGCATCACTCCAATATCGTGCCGTGGCAACTGTTGAGAGAGCAGTTGGGCATTCGCTTAACGGTGTTAAGAATCAACCAAAAAGGCGAAGTGTGTTTAAACGCGCTAAAAGGGTTGGTGTCTAAAAAAACCAAACTGTTAGCGGTAACGCACATGTCTAATGCATTAGGTTCGATTAATCCGATTAAAGAGATGGTCGAAATTGCCCACTCTGTGGGCGCAAAAGTGTTGGTAGACGGCGCACAAGCCACGCCACACATGGCGGTGAATGTACAAGATTTGGACTGTGATTTTTATGCGCTGTCAGGCCATAAAATGTACGGCCCCACGGGCATTGGTATTTTGTACGCCAAAGAAGCCTTGCTGGAAGCGATGCCACCGTATCAAGGCGGGGGCGATATGATCTACTCCGTAACCTTTGAAAAAACCGAATACAATGTGTTGCCCTATAAATTTGAAGCGGGAACGCCGCATATTGCTGGTGCAATTGGGTTAGCCGCGGCAATGGACTTTTTGAATGAGATTGGTTTAGACCGTATCGCTGCTTACGAAGCCGAACTGTTAACGTATGCCACGGAGCAACTTAAACAGATTGAGGGGTTAAAAATTATTGGCGAAGCTGAGCACAAGGGGGGGGTAATTTCTTTTATAGTGGAAGGCATTCACCCGCACGATATGGCAACGCTTATGGATCAAGACGGTGTAGCGGTCAGAGCCAGTCACCACTGCGCCATGCCCGTTATGCAACATTTTAATGTGCCAGCAACGGTTCGAGCATCATTTGGTGTGTATAACAATAGGGATGATATAGATCGTTTAGTGATCGCTATAGAAGAAGCCAAGGCGATGTTGTTGTAAATTTGGAACTTTATCCCCCCTCTGTCTATACGAGAGTGAAGGGGGGGGTAAAAATTAAGCTTTTTTAGCGCGACGAGCCGCCATAAAACCAACCAAGCCTAATCCACCTAACATCAACGCAATGCTACTGGGTTCTGGAACAGGACTTACAGCATTTAGGGCAACGTTATCGACTAGAAAAGCATCACCAAAACCTAATTTAAGTTCATCAATTAGACCCGCCTGAGCGCCGTAAAATTCATAACTGCCATTTAAGCTAGTATCCACGCTCCATACCTGTGCGTCATTGTTATATCCTTGAAGTGTGCCAAATAGGCTGTCTACTCCACCAGACTCTTTTGGCGTGGCCCACTTTTTTGCCCACAAGCCATCAAAGGTAAAGTCTTCTCCATTTTCTTCTGTGATGGTTCCTGTTCCCGAGTTATTATTTAAAAGGGCAAAATCACCACTTTTTGCACCGTAGTTCCAGTTTGGGGAGTCTTCAACGTTGATCCAATCAAGAGTAGAAGAAAAGTTAAATCCTTTATAGGTTGGCATGTCGCCATATTCGTCTTGAATACTCCCCTCAGGAACATCATCAAAGTTTAAAGTGAGGGTACTTGGGGCGGCATTCGCTTGGCTTGCAAATAACGACAGGCCAGCCAGTAGTAATAATGTTTTTTTCATGTTTATCTCCAAATTAATATGTAAAGGTTTAAATAAGCTAAAAACAAGACTTGAAAAAGGGTATTTAAATTTTATTTGGCACTTATTGTACGCTATCTTAACAGGTAGCATACGTTTAATTATTTGTTTAGCGGAAGTGGTTGGGGTATTGGAATGGCAACACTTTTAATGTGCCCGTGGCGAATGATCGCCATAGAAGAAGCTAAGGCGATGTTGTTGTAAATGTGGAATTTTACGAGAGTGAAGGGGGTTAAGCCTTCTTAGCGTGACGAGCCGCCATAAAACCAACCAAGCCTAATCCACCTAACATTAACGCAATGCTACTGGGTTCTGGAACTGGGCTTACAGCATTTAGGGCAATGTTATAGACTAGAAAATAATTACCAAAACCCAGTCTAAGTTCATCAATTGTCCCTGTCTGAGCACTGTAAATTTCATAATTGCCATTTAAACTTGTATCTACGCTCCATACCTGTGCGCCGTGTTTAGTCCCAATGTTTTGTGGTCAAAATGATTAGAATTTGGGTAATAACCTCCCCACTCATTTTTCAAAAGAGCCAATTTGGGATTAAAATTTTACCCCCCCCATCAACCCTACAAAGTCCGAGTAATTTCCCGAGTCCCTTCCAATGCCTTAATCGCCTCATTTGCACGCATAAACAACGTTTGGCTATCCTCCGATTCATCTCTTAGTTCGGTCACACCTGCGTGGCTGGTTAGGCAGGTGGTGATGTTGTCTTCCAGTTTGATGGTTTGGGCGGCGATGGTTTCCTGTGCCAGTTTGGCGATTCGAAAGGCGTCTACGGCTTTGATTTCGGGCAGTACAATCATAAATTGGTCGCAACTTAATCGGCCGATGTAGCCTAACCCATTTACTACATTTTTAATGGCGTGTGCGGTGCTTAAGATGGCTTTGTCGCCCGCTTCATGCCCATAGGCATCGGTGATGCGTTTGAAGCAATCTAGGTTGATTTTAATGAGCGAGAGCGCTTGGTTGTTTAGCCGTGCCTTGTTGAGCTCTTCGTCTACCAGCCCTAAAAAGAAATCACGGTTGTACAAGCCAGTGAGCGGGTCTTTGGAGGAGAGGTGTTCGATTTGCTCTTCCATGTGTTTTCGGCTACTGATATTGATGGCAAGCCAAATAACAGCGGGTTGGTCGTAGGTGCCTTCTTTGATGGGGTACACACGTGCTTCGTACCACTGTCCGCCTTTGGGGCCTTCGGTTACGCCGTCTATTTCATTGTTAGCGAGTTGGTATTCGATCTCTTGCAGGCGGTTGCTTTCGATGGCGCGTTGCACCACTTTTAAGAAGCGATTGGCCATGCCTTCGGGCAGTACGTCGAGGTAGGTTTTGCCAAGCAAGCTGGAGCCATCGGCATATAAACTGCGCTCTTGTCCACCAATAATATCCAAATAAGTGCCGTCCTGTCCCATCACAAAGATAGGGTCGGGCATGGCATTCGCAATGGCCTCAAGGTGTGATAAGGTGGTGCTTGATTCGTGGTTGGTTGAGTCCGTCATCTTTAATCCTTTGAGATCGGCTTATACTTAATGCGATGAGGTTGTGCCGCATCGGCTCCTTTGCGACGTTTGTAATCCGCCTCGTAGTCCGAGAAATTGCCTTCAAACCATTCTACGTGCGAGTCGCCTTCAAATGCCAGCATGTGGGTGGCGATTCGATCTAAGAACCAGCGATCATGGGAAATTACTACGGCGCAGCCTGCAAACTCCAGTAACGCTTCCTCTAAAGCACGTAGGGTTTCAATATCCAAATCATTGGTTGGCTCATCTAATAGTAGTAAGTTTCCGCCACTTTTTAGTGTTTTGGCAAGATGTACACGATTGCGTTCACCACCGGAGAGGGTGCCAATTTTTTTCTGTTGATCGCCGCCTCTAAAGTTAAAGCGACTGCAATAGGCACGGGAGTTGACCTCGATATTGCCAACCATGAAATTTTCTTCCCCCCCTGTGATCTCTTGCCAGACGCTGTTGTCGTCATTGAGCGAGTCGCGGCTTTGGTCTACAAAAGAGAGTTGCACGGTGTCACCAAATTCGATGGAGCCTGAATCGGGTTGTTCTTGCCCGGTAAACATTTTAAACAGGGTCGATTTACCTGCGCCATTGGCACCAATAATGCCTACAATGCCGCCTTGAGGCAGTCTAAACGTGAGGTCGTCAATCAGTAAACGTTCGCCAAAGCTTTTTGACAAATTATTGACCTCAATGACCTTTTGCCCTAAACGTTCGGCAACGGGAATAAATATTTCGTTGGTTTCGTTGCGTTTTTGGTGTTCGACACTGCTGAGTTCGTCAAAACGCGCCATACGTGCTTTGGATTTGGCGTGACGGCCTTTGGCGTTGGAGCGTACCCATTCGAGTTCGCTTTGAATGCTTTTCATACGCGCCGCTTCGGATTTACTTTCTTGCGCAAGGCGTTTCTCTTTTTGTTCCAGCCAAGAGGAGTAATTGCCTTCGTAAGGGATTCCTTCGCCACGATCCAGCTCTAAAATCCACTGGGCGGCGTTGTCTAAGAAGTAACGATCGTGGGTGATGGCCACCACGGTACCGGTAAAGTCGAGCAAGAATCGTTCTAACCATGCAATGGATTCGGCATCCAAGTGGTTGGTAGGTTCATCGAGTAACAGCATGTCAGGTTTTTCGAGCAGCAGTTTGCACAGCGCCACACGGCGACGCTCTCCTCCTGAGAGTTTGCTTACATCGGCATCCCAAGGCGGTAAACGTAAGGCATCGGCGGCGATCTCTAAGGTACGTTCAATGTTGTGGCCGTCTTTAGCTTGAATGATGTCTTCAATCTCGGCCTGTTTTTTGGCCAGTGCATCAAAGTCGGCATCGGGTTCGGCGTAGGCAGCGTATACGGCATCCAGCTCAGCCAGCGCATCGGTGACTTCGGCCACGGCTTCTTCAATATTGCCGCGCACGTCTTTGCTTTCGTCCAGTTGAGGCTCTTGTGCTAAATAGCCAATTTTAAGACCCGGTTGTGGGCGTGCTTCACCAATAATGTCGGTGTCGATACCCGCCATGATTTTAAGCAGCGTGGATTTACCCGATCCGTTTAACCCTAACACGCCAATTTTTGCGCCTGGAAAGAATGAAAGTGAGATGTCTTTTAAAATTTGACGATTAGGGGGAACCACTTTTCCAACGCGGTTCATGGTGTAAACAAACTGAGCCATGTAATTTTCCTGATATGTTTAATTTTTTAATGTGGGTCACTTTACCTAAAAATAGGCAAGAGTTAAAGCCTATAGCGTTACTTAGATTCTTACAGAAGAATAGGGAAGGGTTTCAATGGCATTGATTGCGACATGAGTGCACCGACTGTATAGTGTGTAAATATTTTAATATAATTTGAGCTATAAAGCATGGATAAGCATTTAAATTGGAAGTTTGATATTAGTACATTTAGGTTGCTAGGTAGAGAGTTAATAACGGATAGAATAACGGCTTTAGTGGAGTTAGTAAAAAATAGTTATGATGCAAATGCTACAGAAGTATATATAGAGTTAGTTAATACGAGCTCTCTTGAACGGGGTAGGATCATTATTAGTGACAACGGTATTGGAATGTCTTCTTCTGATATAGAAAATAAATGGATGGTTATTGGGACAAGTTCAAAACGAGATAAGAAAGTTTCAGAAGACCCGTTTAGAAGAAAATATGTTGGTGAAAAAGGGGTTGGAAGGTTTGCTATAGATAAACTAGGGGGAAAATGCCAAGTTCTTAGTAAGAAAAAAGGAGAGAATGTTTTAAATCGATTAAGCATTGATTGGATGACCTATGAGCAAAACACAATAACAAAGGATTTTAATAAAGTAGATAATACTTTAAAACAAAGAGAGTTTTTGTCTCATTGGTCTGGAGTAAGGTTAAAAATTACTCATATTCATGATGTTTGGACCAAAGATGATATTAATCGTTTGTTTAAAGAAATGTCTAAAATAGTTTCACCTTTGGCGAATTTGAATTGCCCTTTTAGTATATATGTGCTAGCAGGAGAGTTTCAAGAATATAGTGTACCTAAGTTAGTTCAAAGTACGGCTATAAAATTTGCTAGTGAAGAAATAAATCTTTCTTTTAATAAAGAGTTGGAATATCAAGAAAGGTTAAAGTTTGAACATGGTGAATTAACCGTTTCTAGATCAGAAAAACTTATATTTGGTTATATTAATATTCAGTTGTATTATTTTGACCAAGGAGCTAAGGGTAATTTTGCAAAAAACTACAAAGGTGCTGAATTAGAAATCGATGGAATAAAAATTTACCGAGATGGTATTTTGGCAACACCTTTTGCAGAGCATGAAGCAGATAGTGCGAAAAAAAGAGATATTTTAGGTATCGATAAAAGGCGTTATTCAGGTTTTTTTGATAAGGTTAGTTCTAGGGATTTGATTGGTGTAGTTGAAATATCAAAGGAATTATGTCCAAAAATAATTGATGCCACTAATAGACAAAATTTTCTTGATAATGAAGAATATAGGCAGTTAAAGGTATTTATTGTTGATCAGCTAAGAGAGCTAGAAAAGTTTTTAACTTTCAATAAGAAAAAAATATATGAGACATCGAAAAATAAGCTTGGTGACGCTAAGCGTCAGCTTGGAAATTTTTCTAGTGAATTAAAAAATCTTAAGAATATTCTGAAGGATGATAATCTTTCTACATCTGATGCGAATTTAAAAATTAAAGAGTTAGAAAATGCCGCGAGGCAAGCAGATATTGCCTTAAAGAAAGGAATTCAAGCTCAGAAAAAGGAACAGGAAGAAAGTAGAAGAAAAGAAGATATGTTTATGAGTTTGATGTCTTTGCAAAATTATGCATTGGAAATTACTCATATTATTAAAACATCATTGGGTGTTATTAAAAGAAGAGCTGAATTTAATAAAAAATATTGGGACAGTCCAAACTTAAAGTTACAAGTGGCTATTGAGCAGTATCACTCTGATATTGTAGATGAAGTTACTAAGTTAGATAAAGCAATAGATTTTATGTCTAGCTATACTCGTTCACATAAACATTGGGAATATTTTAGTGTGCAAAATGCAATTAAAGTAATATTTAATGCATATAAGCCTATTTTTGAAAAAGAACAAATTAAAGCAGAAATTTTTGTGGATAACAATGTGCAAATTAGATATAACGAAACTTTATTTGGAGATATTATTAAAAACTTACTAAGTAACTCAATTAAAGCTCTTTCTGGATTGGAAAATAAATTGATAAAAATATCAGCATTAGATCAAAATGCTCACCTAGAAATGATTGTTTCAGATAATGGGGCAGGAATTCCTGATGTTATGAAGGATAAGCTATTTGATATTTATCAAACAACGACTAGTGAAGATGGAGGTAATGGTATGGGCTTGTTTATGGTAAGGACAAACTTAGAAGCTGTTAAGGGAACGATTGAAGTCATAAAGCCTGAATTCAATAAAGGTAGTTCATTTAAAGTTTATTTTCCTTTTAAAAAGGAAGAGTAAATGAATGTAACTGAAGTGGTCATAATTGATGACAATATTAAGGATTCTGATCCTTTAATTTTAGAATTAGAGCAGGCTCAATTTGCACCCAAAGTGTTTAATGATTCTAATGTAGGTTTAAAATATATATTAGATAATTTACAAAAACGTATAGTGGTTATTTTAGATATACAATTAGGGAGTGATTTTCCTGATGGTAAAGAAGTTCTTAGTGAAATAAGGCGACAAACAAAGCTTTTACCTGTCATTATTTGGAGTGCACAAGCCGCTGATTTTAATACAGAGTATTTTCAAGATTTTATAAATAACCATGCTTTATTTTATGTAAACCAAACTGCGCCTTTGTTAGAGTTAATTAACCGAGTTAAAGAGGCAGATAGTCTTTTAAAGTTGGATGTGTCCACAGCTATTGAAAACTGGCTGGAAGAGGTAGAAGATAAGTCCCAAACCATGATTTATAGTAACTCTGGTAAAAAATTAAATGCTCAAGATATTATTGGTTTAATTAGAAGTCAATCAGATGAAGGCATTGAGCTTCAAGAAAATATATTAAAACTTACAATTGATCTACTTTTTAGAAATAAAGAAAAAATATGATTACAAATTCATTGCTTATATATACAGATGAAGAAGATCCAGATCTTAAAAATTATTTTAAAGATTGTGCAGATAGAATTTCTACTATTTTTGAAGGTCATAGCGGTGTCCATTTAACTATAGAGGAAGGTGGTCGCCTTTATGACAATTCTGTAAATCTAAGTGAATGTGTATTCCAGCAGTTTCAATCCCCTATTTTTTTATTAATACTTTCTCATGGTTCAGAATCTGGATTTTATAGATATAAAGCATCGCAAACTCCGTTTCTTAGCATAGAACCAGCAATACCTAATTGTCTTAGTAATGGTGTTTTATATTCCGTAGCTTGTTTGACAGGAAAAAAGTTTGGTACATGGCTGGGAAGTCATGAGGGTTCTTTTTTTGGTTATTTTCAGTCTGTTACTGTGGTGTATGGAGAAGAAAAAACTTATGCTTATCTGGATTCTCTCGGGGCGCATTATATTTTGACGGGAAAGACGCTAAAGGAGGTTAAAAGCCTTATGCAGGCTGCGTATACTTTAAAAATTGATGAAAGTATAAGTAATATTTTTCTAGCCAGTGCGCTGAGGAAAGCAAGAGATAGTATTTGTATTCATGGTAGAACTGATCATCGTTTCTTCTAGCTTAATAATTTGATCAAATATTATTTTAGCAAGTAATGGCGGCACAGCGTTACCAACTTGCTGTTGCTGATAAGATAAAGGGCCTGAAAATATAAAGTTATCAGGAAAGCTTTGTAGCCTAGCTGCTTCTCTTAGTGAAAGACCTCTGTGTTCTAATGGGTGAATCATCATACTTTTTCTATAATTTGAAATTGTGGGTGCAACTTCATCAAGTTTTAACCTTCTATAAATTCCACTATGAGTGTTTTTAGTGGATGAATATGTTTCAAGAAGCCCTTTATTTTTTGCCGCTTTCCAATTTTCTCCTTGTTTAATAACTTTATACCTCTCAATAATATGATCTTTATTTTGAGTGACAAAATTTTGTGTTGAGTTTCTTGAATTTTTTGTCATTAATTTTAAATAAGAGTGTTTTTTGGAACTTCTTTTATAAGGTAAGAAATTTTCTCTTCCCCCATTCTTTAAACTAGGGAGGTTTGATAAAGCTTCACCAACAGTAATTGTGGGTAATTTTTTTAAAGATTCAAAATTAAACTTTAATCCACCAAGTTTTTTTAAATGACCGATAATGAAATATCTATTTCGGTTTTGAGGTACTCCAAAATCAGCGGCATTTAAAACTTTAGAGCTTGTTTCATATCCAAGAAGGCTTAGTTTTTTTTCAACATTTAATGCAAAATCACCGTTATCAAAACTTTTAAAACCTTCAACATTTTCAAAAACAAACCATCTAGGTTGTAGTTCTTTAATAAATCTTAAGTATTCTTTAAATAGCCAGTTGTTGGGATTTTTTAAATTACGGCTTCTTGTATTTGCAATAGAAAACCCTTGACATGGAGGTCCACCACATAGAACAAAAGGTTGAAAATTAATATGTTCAAAAGGGTTTATTGTTGAAATGTCTTCTTGTAATACTTTAGATTCCGGGTGGTTTATTCGAAACGTTTGCGCTGCATGTTGGTCGATTTCAATTGCTAGTTTAGGGGTTATTCCAGCCATCTTAGCTCCTGTGCTCATACCTCCTGCACCCGAAAAAATATCAATTGAAGTTAAATGTGGATTCATGCTTTAGTTTATCTTTTATTTCGATGGTGTGCAGCATACATGTAAATATAAATATTTTCAATGAAAATATAAAAATACGAACATAGTTATGTGTGGAAGACCCATCTACGTTTTTATCAATTTGGGATTGAAGTTATTATTAATAAAATAGGTCATAATGTGAAAAATATTCAGTTTTAAGGGGACGTTTTAATTGGTTATTTAGACTAAAAACAGGTAAAATTAGCTTCTTTTAAATTTACCCATTTTCTGAAACGGAGAGCCTGAAAAATGTTCACAAAATCTATGACGATTGCTGGTTATGATGACTTAATTGCCGATGCCATTAAAGATGAAGAAGTGCGTCAAGAAACGCACATTGAGTTGATTGCATCTGAAAACTACACCAGCCCTCGTGTGATGGAAGCACAAGGCTCTTACTTTACCAATAAATATGCGGAAGGGTATCCGGGTAAACGTTATTACGGCGGTTGTGAGTTTGCCGATGTGGTTGAGCAAGCGGCCATTGATCGTGCTAAAAAGTTGTTTGGTGCGGATTACGCTAATGTACAGCCTCACTCTGGTTCGCAAGCCAATGCGGCAGTTTACATGGCACTGGTTAAGCCAGGCGATACCATTTTAGGCATGAGTTTGGCGCACGGGGGGCATTTAACGCACGGGTCTCACGTGAGCTTTTCGGGTAAAATTTACAACGCGGTTCAGTACGGCATTGACCCTGTTTCAGGTCAAATTGATTACGATGAAGTACAGGCCTTAGCCAATGAACATCAGCCTAAAATGATTGTGGCTGGATTCTCGGCGTATTCGCAAGTGATTGATTGGGCGCGTTTCCGTAAAATTGCCGATTCGATTGGCGCGTATCTGTTTGTGGACATGGCGCACGTGGCTGGTTTGATTGCGGGGGGCGAGTATCCTAACCCCATTGAACATGCACACGTTGTGACGACCACAACGCATAAAACCTTACGTGGCCCGCGTGGGGGACTGATTTTGTCAAAATCTAATCCTGATCTTGAGAAAAAATTAAATTCGGCCATTTTCCCCGGTGGACAAGGTGGACCATTGGTTCATGTGATGGCGGCCAAAGCGGTTTCATTTAAAGAGTGTTTGGAGCCAGAGTGGAAAGCCTATTGCCAAAACGTGATTAAAAATGCCAAAGCAATGGCAGACGTTTTTATGGCGCGTGGTTGTGATGTGGTCTCAGGCGGAACAGAAAATCACCTATTTTTAGTGAGCCTAATTAAAAAAGGCTTAACGGGTAAATTGGTCGATGCGGCACTGGATGCGGCGCACATTACCATCAATAAAAATGCCGTACCAAATGATCCAATGTCTCCATTTGTGACCAGTGGTATTCGTGTAGGAACGGCTGCGGCAACCACGCGTGGGTTTACCGAAGAAGACTGCATTAATTTGGCAACGTGGATGTGCGATGTGATTGATTCTTGTAACCAAGAGACCGAAAGTTGGGATGCGGATGTGGTGGCGGATGTTTGTCAAAAAGTGACCAAGCTTTGTGCGGATAAGCCTGTTTATAAATAATGACTGCCCCGTTAACGGGGGGAGCGTTTATTTTTAAATTGAAAAACCACCTATGCAAGTCATATTGCAAGGTGGTTTTTTCGTATATAGAAATTAAGTATTAATTGTTCAGTTAGAGGGGGGGAAGAAAAAATGCATTGTCCATTTTGTAATGCGCCAGAAACCAAGGTGGTTGATTCTCGCTTGGCAACAGAGGGCGCACAAGTTCGACGTAGAAGAGAGTGCATGGGGTGTGGTGAGCGTTATACGACCTATGAAACGGCGGAACTCTCTTTGCCACGCGTGGTGAAAAGCGATGGAAATCGTGAAAAATTCGACGAACAGAAAATTCGAAAAGGGTTAATTAAAGCCTTAGAAAAACGCCCTGTTGAAAGTGAAGAAATTGATCTTGTTGCCAGTCAAATTACCAAGCGTTTAATGAGTGAAGGGGTGCGAGAAATTCCATCTCAAACCTTGGGTGAGTGGGTAATGGAAGCCCTGCGCGATTTAGACCAAGTAGCGTATGTTCGTTTTGCCTCGGTGTATCGCTCTTTTCAGGATGTAAACGCTTTTCGTGAAGAGATTGAAAAATTGGTGCAAGCCACCGCCTCCAAAAATGAGTACAAAGGGTAGGGTGATTGTGTGTCTGTGAATGTGTTTTCAAACGTTGATTTTGAGTACATGCAACAAGCGTTAGACTTGGCAGAAAAAGGACGCTATTCGACTCGCCCGAACCCCAATGTAGGATGTGTGTTGGTCAATCATGGCAAAATTGTTGGCTCTGGTTGGCATCAGCAAGCGGGCGAAGCCCATGCTGAACGTCATGCTTTGACGCAAGCAGGGGAGCTTGTCAAAGGGGCAACGGCTTACGTAACGTTAGAACCCTGTTCTCACTTTGGTCGTACCGTTCCATGTGCCGATGGTTTGATTGAGGGGGGGGTAAAAAAAGTGTATATTGCCATGCTGGATCCTAATCCACTGGTTTCAGGGCAGGGCGTTCAGCGTTTAGAACAGGCGGGCATTGAGGTGTTTTTAGGGCTGTTGGCTAACAAAGCACATGCGTTAAACATTGGTTTTGTACGCCGAATGGAGC
>JAMOLY010000007.1 GCA_027068835.1 Thiomicrorhabdus sp.
CAAGTTGAACCAGCTCAACGCCATCGCCGTTTAAGTCTAAAATTAAAGGATCGACTCTCCCCCATGCGCCGATTCTTCGTAAGGTTAAAATAGGATCGGGCGTGGTGGCGGCATCGTTATACCAGTCGGCTAAGTCATTCATCCATGCGGGGAAGTTTAGGTCGGGGTTGGCGAATAAGGTGTCCATTAAATCGTTGATAGGATTGACGCCTAAAGGACCTGTTAAATCGTCTATTGCATTCTTAGCATCTTCTGTTATTCGATCCATAGTACGTTCAGTTACGCCATCTATACCTTCTAACAAATTTGGATCATCAGGGAAGAGGTTTTTAAGCCTAGAGTCATCTGGAGTTTTTGCAAGTAGTCCACCATCTCCTAATTCATCTGCTAGTTTTTTTCCAAGCTCAGCTGAAGTATATGCATCACCAAATCTACGACCAATTTCATTATTCCAAGCATCCATTCGGTGCTCAAAGGGAGCGTTTGGAGCTTTAACTTCGTGCCCATCTAAAATTATTTCAGATGCCCACTGGTTATCAAAAGCCCCTTGAGTGAGCTTTCCTGCAACATATGCATGTCTGTAAGCATCTATGTCATTATTTCTAAAGTTGCTTGCCTCGTTAAGTTCTTTCCCTGTATATCTAGTGTAGTCTGCATATGCTTCTTGAGTCCATCGATCTATTAACTCTTGAAAATGTCCTTCAAATTCATTTACGCTCATTATTTACTCCTTTTTCAATAAATGTAATAACGAACCTTTCGCCATTCACTGTATGTTTTCTTTGTATCTTAAACATTTGATTTTTATTAAAACATTTGTTGGATGGTGATCCCCGCACATAATTTGCTTCTATATAAAAAATATCTTGTGCAAAATCCAACTCAATTACACCCATTGAAGTTTCATAAAATTTAAGGTTTGCATATGGGGGGCCATAGCCAAAACAAACCTTATTCCATTCAAAATCAACTAATTTAGCAAAGTCTAATTCAACACTGTTATTTTTACCGAGCGCCATATAAAATCTGCTTTTAAATAGATCTTCTTTATCTTCGCTATCTTTAAAGCTCGCATATAACAAACTAACGATAAAAATTACGATACTACATCGAAATAAAAAACTAATTAGATTTTTTATGTCATACGTTTTTTGTTCCTCTATATGCAATGCACTCACCTTTAAACCTTGTTTTTACAATAACGAATAGAGCTTATCACTAAAGCTCCCCAAAAAATTCCAGCACCAATTCCAATCATAGAAATTCCTTTCGTGATCAAAAAGCCGATTACTGAATTCCATTGTCTATATTCTGAAATAACTCCTTTCCTAATATATTCTTTATCTAGTTGATCCAAATTAAGCCAAAATTGTGACCCCATACTCATGTTGAAAAATATAAATATAGCAAAAATAAAAACTCCTAAAACGGCATATTTTTTTAAAATACCAGCTTTACAAACCCTAATATTTGCAGGAACAAACTCTACGTTAAACTTTGCCCAATGAATAATCATGAGGTATATTGCTGATAATAGTACGTATGCTTGAAAAATATGAAATATGACATATAAAACAATCATTTTTTCTCTAAAAACAACAGAAATATTGACCCAGTATTGAGCCTTAGGAAACCATTCAAGCAATAATGGGTTAAATTGACTTAAATTAAAGACCCAATCATTCATATCTATATTTAAGAAATACAAGCTAAGAGCCAAATAAATGGCTAAAGGCCAATGAATTAACCTTGTGGCCATCAAATTGTTCCAATTTTTACTCTCTTTTATTTCTGCTTCAGTATAAAAATAGGGTTCTATTTTTTTTTGAATTACTCCGTCACTCACCAGTTTTTGCGTATACCGCTGAATATAATTTTTAGTTTTTTCATAGCTGTTCATAATGTCTTGAGACAACACTTCATCGGCAAAAAAAGCTAACCTACGCGCTTCTGCAAGCATCTCTTCTGTTGGTTTTTTTTTATTAGGTTCATCCATTCTATCGCTCTCTTATACTCTCATTTTGATAACGCAACAATGGCGTTAGCAGGTATTCAATAATCCGTCGTTGCCCGGTTTTTACTTCTACCGTTACTTGCATCCCCGGGCTGAGTTGAACGGGTTTGTTTTTGACGTATACATTGTTTTTTTCTATTTTAACGCGCATGGCGTACATGAACCCTAAATCGGGGTTTTCGACGGCGTCTCGTGAGATGCTTAGGATGGTTGAATCAATTACGCCGTATTTGGTGAAGTTGAAGGTGTCTATTTTTACTTCGGCTTTTTGCCCTTCGTATACAAAACCGATGTCTTTGTTCATCAACAGGGCTTCTACTTCAAGCGGTTGGTCTTTTGGTACGATTACCATTAACTCTTGTGCGGAGGTAATTACGCCGCCGATGGTGTGTACAGCCAGTTGTTGTACGGTTCCGTCTATGGGGGATTGTATGGTGTATTGCTTTAAACGTTGTTGAGCTTTTATGGTGTCTTGTTCGGTGGTTTCTTTTTGGTGTTGTGCGTCTAGTTGGCGTTGCATTAGGGTTTGTTTGGTGTAGCTTTTTAGGGCTGCTTGTTGCGATTGTATTTGTTTGAGTTGGGCTTGAATGCTTTTAATTTTTAGGGCTTCTATTTTAAGGTCTTGGCTTTGTTCGATAAAGGCTTGCTTTACTTGTAGGTATTGGTCTTCTGAGAGCAGGCTTTTTTTAAGTAACTTTTGACTGGACTCCATGCGTTTTTGGGTAATGGGCAGTACTTGTGTGAGCTTGCTTTGTGCGGCTCTTACGGATTGTAAATCGGCTTTAAGGCGTGTTTGTTGGTCTGTTAACTCTTGTTGTTTTTGACGGTATTGCATCACTTCTTGTTGTAACAGTAATTGGTGTGAGTAGCTTAGTTCGTTAGGCAGAGTGGTCAGGGTATTTAAAGGTTGCTCTATAAGTTGTAGAAGGTGTTTGGTTCGTGTTAAATCGGCTTGAAGTTGTTGGGTTTGGTTTTTAAGTTGGGTTACTTCGGCTTGAACGGATACGTTGTTTAGAGTAATTAATACATCGCCTTTTTGAACGTGATCGCCGTTATGGACTAAAATTTCACTGACTTTGGCGGTTTCAAGTGCTTGAATCACTTTGCTTTTTCCGGTGGGCACTATTTGCCCTGTGGCAGTGGCTACGATGTCTATTTTGCCAAACCATGCCCAAATAAAAGTGGCAACAAAGAACAGAATAATCACCCAGATGATGATTCGACCCAGTGGAGACGGTGGGGTGTTTTGAATTTCAAGTGCGGCGGGTAAAAACTCGTGTTCGTCGCTAAAGTCGTCCGGTCTAAAAAACTGAAGCACTTTATTGTTATTGTTTGATGTTTTTTGGGTGGCTTTGTCTGTTTGAGACGTGCTATTAGGTTGGTCTTGGGTATTCATTACACGTTCTCGTTAGAGGGGGGGGGATTTTTTTTGATGGTTGGACTGGTTTGAACGGGGTTAATGGGGGTAGGTTTTCTGTTTTGGTGTTGCCACAACCTAGCAAAATAGCCGTTTTGGTTTAATAGGTCTTGGTGATTGCCTTGTTCTATAAGCTGCCCTTTTTCCATAACAATAATACGGTCTGCGTCGCGCACGGTGGTTAAACGGTGGGCAATAATAAAGACAGTTCGTCCTTGGCAAATGGCACGCATGTTATTTTGAATAATGGTCTCGGATTCATAGTCTAAAGCGGAGGTGGCTTCGTCAAAGATGAGTATTTTAGGACGGTTGATTAAGGCACGGGCAATGGCGAGACGTTGACGTTGCCCACCCGATAGGTTGGCGCCTTGTTCTTCGATAATGGTGTCGTAGCCCTCTTCGAGTTCTAAAATAAATTCGTGTGCACCTGAGAGTTTTGCGGATTGTATGATTTGTGCAATGGGTATGCCGGGATCGGTAATGGCGATATTATCTCGAACACTGCGGTTAAAGAGGAAGTTTTCTTGCAAGACTACGCCTATTTGTTGGCGTAACCAACCTGTATCGATCATGCTTAAATCAATGCCATCAATCAGTACTCGTCCTTGCGTTGGGGTGTACAGCCGTTGCAACAGTTTGGTGAGGGTGCTTTTACCCGATCCCGATTTACCGACGACGCCTATGATTTGACCTGCCTCAACCTCTAAATTAAAGCCTTGAATAATTTCTTTGCCATCGGGTTTATAGCGAAAACTGACGTGTTCAAATTTTACCCCCCCTTGAATTTTAGGCAGAGAGGTTCGGCTTGGGTTGTATTTGGGTTCG
>JAMOLY010000008.1 GCA_027068835.1 Thiomicrorhabdus sp.
CATGAGTATCTGTCATAAAATACGCCATGCTCAGTGCTGTGATAATGGGCAAGGTAAAGGGAGTCATTAAACTGGTTACGGCAGTTAAGCTAATGGAGAGCGACACATCACCTTTGGATAAATAGGTTAATAAATTAGAGGTCGCACCACCGGGTGCCAGCGCAATAATCATGAGTCCAACTGCAATTTCGGGGGGCAAGTTGAGTGCGATGGCAATGAAAAAAGCCAGTAATGGGAGCAGAAGCATTTGAGCGACAAGACCTACAAAGACTGCTTTAGGCGCTTGCAAAACGGCTTGAAAATTAACCAATCTTAACGATAATCCCATGCCAAACATAATTGTAAAAAGCGCAAGGGGAAGAATTACCTTGGTCAATATATCGGGAGACATCTCAAATTTCCAGTGGATTTAAAAAGGGTAGTATACGCGTAGGCGTTTAGGGATTGGAAGGGGGGGGATAAAAAAGCGCCGAACTTGGCGCTTTTTGTTAACAATGTTGCAGAACTAAAATTACCTGCGAGCGGGCAGTGCCATTGAGGAATCTTGAGTTTTATATTGATCTGCTAAAGCGCACAGTTGCTCTCCTAATGCATAAAGTTCTTCAGATAAGGCAGCATTCTCTTGAACTTTGGCGGCGTTTTGTTGTAAGGCATAGTCCATAGAGGCAATGGCAGAGGAGCTTTGTTGAACGCTTTGTGCTTGCTCTTCTGTTTTATGTGAAATTTCGGCGACGAGTGTACTGATTTCGGTCACTTGCTCTTCGGTGACTTTCAGTAATTTTGAGGTGTTTTCAACTTTTTCGGTACCTAATTTCACGCGTTCAGAGGTTTGGTTGATGAGTTGTCCAATCTCTTTGGCGGCATCGGCAGAGCGCCCTGCCAAATTTCGCACCTCTCCCGCTACCACGGCAAAGCCTCTTCCGTGCTCACCAGCACGTGCGGCTTCAACCGCAGCGTTTAATGCAAGCAGATTGGTTTGAAAAGCAATACCATCAATGAGAGTGACAATGTTGGTAATTTTTTCACTGACTTCTTTAATACTCTCCATGGCATCAATGCTCTCTTTCATGGAAACACCACCAGCCTGTACTGATTTCATTGCTGAATCGGTAATAGCTTGAGAGCGCTTGGAGTTTTCTGATGATTCACTGATTTGGTTGCTCAGTGCCTGCATGGTGGTGGAGGTTTCTTCAACCTCTGCCGCTTGTTCTTGAATGCATTGTGACAATTTTTGATTTGAGCTGGATACTTTTTGAGCGTTATCTGCTATTTGGTGGGCTTTGGTTCTGAGGTTACCAAAAGATTGGCTCAGTTGTTTGCTGCTTTCGTTTACCGCTGTTTTTAAGCGATTCCAATCCCCTTGGCACTCCATCTCAATTTGTTGGGTTAAATCGCCATTTGCCATTGCGCCTAAAATGCCGGCACTGAGTTCCAGTATTTTTTCATCTTGGACTTGTTGGGTTATATTTTGAACAAACTTAATGACTCGTATTGGGTTACCATCGGCATCATAAACAGGGTTGTAATTGCCTTCGAGCCAAGCAATTCCGCCGCCTTTTCCAACACGCTCAAAACGCCCGCTAAAAATTTCACCTTTCGCTAAACGTGGCCAAAAATTTTTGTATTCGTTAGAGTTTCGGTATGTTTTTGTCGTGAACATTGAGTGATGTTTGCCTACGATTTCATTAAGGCTGTAGCCAACAATCTTTAAAAAATTTTGGTTGGCATCTAAAATTATGCCTGTTGTGTCAAATTCAATGCGTCCAAGCACTTTGCTTAGGGCATCAAGTTCTGCTTTTTGCGCCTGTTCTTTAATGATGTCTTTGGTAATGTCGCTGGCAAGTTTAACCACCTTAATAACTTTGCCTTGGGGGTTTTTAACAGGAAAATAGGTGGCATGAATGTGGCAGAAAGAACCATCTTTTTTGAGGCGTCGAAAGCTTCCTGATTGCACATGAGCTGTTGCCAATTGTTCCCAAAAGTTTTTGTATTGTGGGCTGTTTTTGTCTTTTTCGGTTAAGAACATGGAATGATGTTTGTTTACCACTTCATTTTCAGAGTAGCCAACAAGATTTAAAAAATGGTCGTTGACTCTGAGCACGGTTCCGTCAGGTGAAAATACGATGACGGCGGTAAAGGCTTTAAAGGCTTCTTGTGTGGCAAAGAGTTCGCCTACTTGCTCTTTTAAAATACGGATTTCTTTTTTTTCTGCTGAACAAAACATAGATATTCCCGTGTAAAGGGCTTTTTTAGGCCCAAAAAATTGAGTGTTTAGTGCGCTAAATTTTGAGTGTTCATTTTCAGTTTTAACCCGAATCCCCAGATAGAAATGCGAATTAGAGTGTAAGCAATTGATGTGCATAGTGAACTCAAAAAAGACAATGTCACCTTATTGGTGATGCGTTCTTTTTTGAGTTTACTAGGTGCATCAAGGGCTTGTGTTATAAACGTGTTTTCTATCTAGGGATTCGAGTTTAAGAGAATCAGTATGCCAAGGTTTAAAGAAATGACAATTCTTAGAATTACTTATGTCGGTATGCTTATTTGGCGCGTATCGAAAAACTGTCCGTCGCACTTAGCTTAATTACATTTGGGTTAGGGGTGTTGTGTTCAATTAGCCAAGCCAGCTCGTCTTGCAACAGTGCATCTTCAATCACCTTTTGCCATACGCGTTCGGAGACATTCCAGCGATAGCCTCGGCTGCGTAAGTCATCTTTAATATCAAACGGTGCGCCAGAGGCTTTAACCAATGATTTGCTTTGGCGAACAGCGTGCAGTAAAAAACTGAGCGCGGGTTGTTGAGAATCCGAAATAGGCAGCGAAAGCAGTTGGCACAGCGCTTGTACATCATCTAATGCACGGTGAGCGGAGTAAAAAAATTGCCCGATTTTCCAACATAAAAACTCTTGGCTTTTAGAGCCAACATCGGCCAAAGTTGTCCAATCAATTTGTGCCACCGAACAGCCCCAAATTTTGGTAACAAATACCTCGTTATAGCGTTCCACCACAGGGCGATCAAATCCAGCATTATGCGCTACACACAGTTGCACGGATTGAATGTCGGCGTTTACTTCATCCCAAGGAATGCTATGCCCTTGCACGTCTTCCATCGTAAGTCCTGTTACACGGGTAACCTCGGCACTGATCTCTCCTTTGGGTTCATTTAAAAAATTTTTGGCGCACAGTACCTTATAAAAGTGACCAGACGAATCAAATTCAATGATTTGATACCCCAGCTCAATAATTTCACAAACATCAGTATCTAATCCTGTGGTTTCCGTGTCAATGATACAAATACGGTGGCAGTTTTCGGGTGTTGGCTCATTAAAGACGGTTTTTGGAACAAGCCTTGTAAGCACTTGATAGTCGTCGGATTGATTGAGTTGTTTGGCGCAAAGGGCTAGGGAACTGGATTCTGACATGGTGGCTCTCTTCTATTTTAGAATAGTTAGATTGTAACAACTGTTAGTAAAATTTAAATCGTTTTTTAAGCACGTTGAGTACCTGTTGTTGCTTTATCCAAAAACAGATTAGTTGAATTTTTAGCGTGATAAACCAAGAAAAATTCACTTGAATTTGGCAGTTAATTTCGATTTGTTTACCTTTTTGAGCAAGATGAGTGATACATGGTATGTATTGAATACCCGCTTGCATTGAAGGTGAAAGTTGTTTGGCTAAGGCACGAGGCACATAACCTAAGAGTAGTTGAGAGCTGGTATCTTCTTGTACAGAATGGCTGCTCCAAATTTGAATGGCATGAAGATCGTATGGATTGTTTGGCTCGCGCTTAAATTTTACGGGTACATTGAGGCTGAGGTTCTGCATTTCTATTGCCAATTCGGCGGCATAATAAAATGTACCTTTAATGGGAAATTGAATGGTTTTTATCATACCGATGACTCGTGTTATGAATGTGTGTGGTATAAATTTCGTTGCGCTTCGGTGAGTGAAAAAGTGCGAGTTTCTTGATTGATTGGACAGATAAACTCAAGTTGATCAGCGGTTAATTGCAAATCAAGCAGTGCCTTGTTTTCATGGTCGTACTCACGGTTACCATATAAGCGATCGCCTACAATGGGATACCCTGCTTGTGACAGGTGGGTGCGTATTTGATGTTTTCGCCCTGTTTCAATGGTAATTTGAACACTCGATAAATTGGGTAAGGTAGCACTGAAAGAGGGGGAGGGGAATTTTTTTAATAACTGCACGTGGCTTA
>JAMOLY010000009.1 GCA_027068835.1 Thiomicrorhabdus sp.
AGGTGTCGGTTTCACTGTCTCCGTCGTTTAGACTTTGAATCGTTACGTTGGCGTTGTCGAGCTCGTAGCTGTAGCTTCCATCGGCTTCAAGCGTTAGGGTTCCGAACTCGCCTACAACGGTTGCGGGAGTTCCTGCGATGGGCGCGACTCCATCCATACTAAGTACGGTTGGGCTATCAGCGGCTAATGTGTCGGCAATTCCATCGGTTAGAACGTTGCCACTCACTGAAATATCATCTTCCATGATTTCATTAACATCTGCTCTTGCTAATAAATCTTCATCACCACGACCTGGTGAACCACCAGCAAAAGGATCGTCCTCATCCTCTCTCACTTCTAAAACATTATTTAAAGCCACAAAATCTGTAACAAATCCAGCTGTCACCTCTCCCTCTGCCGCCGTACGCGCCATCTCAACCGCTGTCTCAACCGCGCTTCCTGGCGACCCTGTGCCTGCAGCAGGTTCTTCTAACGCATCAAAATCACCTTCTAAAACAAACTGCTGTAATGTTGCAACATCTGCGATAGCCTCATCACTCATCACAACATCATTAAAAACATCACTATCCAAGAAAAGCTCTGAATTTCGACCCAGTATTAACACTTCTCCATTCTCTAAAACTAACATAAGGTTAGCGGGAGATGAAGTCACAATCAGTTCGTTTTCAAAAACAGAATCACCTACCTCAAGAATACGAACAGATTGAGTTGTAGATTCAATTGCACGAACCGTACCTTCTAAACTAGAGACTTCACCAACGACAATAGACATAATTAATAACTCCTAATATAACTTTAAATTTTCAATTGGATAATAATACCGCATTTAAATACAGCTTTACTATCGTACTTAGGGACAGTAAAGCTTAATTTTTTCGCCTTATTTTTAAAAAATAGGTTAACAAAATAAATTTTAGTTGCCAACCCAATCTGATTACCGTAAATTAATACGTAAACTCACCCCCTTATTTTAAATGCACACTTAACAGGCTACTTAAAAAAATATGAAAACATCAACCACTCCACTCATAAACACATCCATTTTAATCTGTGCTTTCAGCCTCTCCACACTTACTCAGGCCAGTTGGCTTGATCAAGGTGCTGAGTTACTTAAGCAGGCACAAGAAAAAATAGAAATACCAAAAAATTCTTCCCCCCCTTCGGCAACCAATAACTTATCTAATTTATCAACGGATGAGATGCAACGAGCGTTTAAAGAAGCCTTAACCATGGGTTCAGAAACCGTTGTAAGCAAACTTGGTATTAAAGATGGCTTTAATGGCGATGCAAAGATTCGCATTCCTTTACCCGATTCACTCAAAACGGTACAGTCCACCCTTAAAAGTGTTGGAATGTCTGGCTTAATGGATGACCTTGAAACCAAACTTAATCGTGCCGCAGAAGCCGCCACACCTCAAGCCAAAGCACTGTTTTTAACTGCCATTCAAAACATGAGTTTTCAAGATGTACAAACCATCTATAACGGCCCTAAAGACTCAGCAAGTCAGTACCTTAAAAGTAAAACATCATCTGATTTAAAGGCCAAAATGACGCCAATTATTGAGCAGTCATTAAACGAGGTGGGTGCAATTAAATCGTATGATAAAGCCATTTCAAGCTATAAAGACTTACCCTTTGTACCCGACGTAAAAGCAGATTTGTTAAACCACGTGGTCGAAAAAGGTATGGATGGTATGTTTTTCTATTTGGCGCAAGAAGAGGCCAGTATTCGAAAAGATCCTATTAAGCAGTCAACCGAATTACTAAAAAA
>JAMOLY010000010.1 GCA_027068835.1 Thiomicrorhabdus sp.
TAATTACCGACACTAACCTGTTCATTGAATCCCGCATCCAAGCACTTTCAAAAGAACTTCCGCAAGACGAAGCCGATCCTTATTATCTGTTTAATCAGTACAAGTACATCCAAAAACCACGAGATCGACTTTAAAACAAGATTACATCTCGAGACCTTTGTACGACCACCTAAAATAATTTAGGTCATATTTTAAATATCGGATACTTTTGCGCCATGTACATCGCATAACGTCACTCTCCTTATCTTCAGCATTTTCTTATCTGCTATAATTTACCGCTTAATTTAAAATAAAACCAGTCTAATTTTTAGGAGAACATGTGGTTCTATTAACAGGCTTAACCCTCTTTATCTCTGGCGTGGCCTTATTTATCTACCAAATGCTCTGGATGCGTTTACTGGGGTTTACCGAAGATACCTCTATTGCCGCTACTTTAATAGCTCTTTTTATGGGTATGGCGCTAGGAAGTTTGCTGGCACAGTGGCGCTTAAAACATAAGCTAAATGGGTTAAAAGGATTTATTTTTACCCAACTATTAATCGCCGTCAGTACACCACTCTTACTGCCACACCTAATATCACCTGAACAAATTGAATTTCTCTATGGCGACATTGCACTTTTTTTAATATTACTCGTCCCTTCTGCCGCACTGGGAATGGCTTTTCCTTTATTAACCTCATGGCTAGCCACCTATAAACCAAATAATCCCTCGGTCATCAGCTTCCTTTACGGACTTATGCTCTTAGGGGGCGTGGCAGGCCTTCTTTTAAACGGATTTTATATTGTACCAACGTTAGGATTAAACGGAGCAATCTATAGTGCCGCAGGATTAAACCTCTTTGCAGCGCTCATGGCGCTTTATCTTTACCTAAAAATCAAGCCTTCTGAAACTTTCTCCCCCCCCCTATCCTCACAAACCAATACAACTTGGCAACCCTTTACACTTTTAATCATTTTGGCTTTGATTGGTTTTGTAACCATGGGGTCAAGCGTTGTTTGGAGTAAACTCATTAGCCTTTACACGGGCACAACTCTATTCAGTTTAACGGCTATTTTAACCACCATTTTTTTAGGCTCTGCACTGGGTGCTCTTTTTATACAACCATGGCAAAACAGACAAAAATTAAACCGTAAACACCTATTTATACTGCTTGTTTCCCTATTTATTGTGCTTAATATCACCCGTTATTTGTTCAGCGAAGCTCCAAACCTTTACAGCAGCTCTCAATATTTAGGCGAACTGTTAAATCACTCAGATGCTCTATTTTTTGCTTTTATGGTGTTTATTCCCAGCTTATTATTCGGCGCCATCACAGCACTTACCCTAACGCTTTATTGCCAAACACCCAACAACATTCAACAAAAGATAGGGGCGGCCTACAGTCTCTTGCTTTTAACCACGATAACAGGCGGAGTGGTTACCTCACTTTGGCTTATTCCTGAATTAGGAAGCAGCGCCTCCTTACTGATTTTTGCAAGCACTCCCTTACTGCTTGCTCTCTTAGTGGCTCCCCAAATAAAACCCCTAAAAAACAGAATAACCCGCTACGCACTGCTTGGGGTACTGGGTATTGCCTCACTGTTTATTCCAAACATTCACTTACCCGACCTATTTAAACAGCATTACTACCGCCATATTGATACGTTCCCACTTGCTGATTTCTATTTAGAAGAGGGCAAAGCAGGTGTAGTAGGTTTTACCCTTCATAAACTTAAATCTTCTCGCTTAAAAGTCAATGGTCTTATACAGTCGACAATACTCGCACATCGTACTTTTAAAGGAGAGCCATCTGAAATCGTATCAGGTGCTTTGCCTTATTTATTGCAAAAAAATGCAACCAATGCACTGGTACTAGGTTTTCAAACAGGCATTACCACTCGAATGTTAGCCAAAAGTGATTTAGAAGGCGTAGTTAAAACGGTTGAACCTGAGCCTAAAATTATAGATGCCATGATGACCTTAAATCTATTGGTTAATTTTCCCTTCTTAGAAGATGGGCGAGTCGACATTGAATACAGTGACTTTAGAACAGCCTTAAGAGAAGATTCTGAGTATTACAGCATCATTGTTACACAAGCCCCCTATGCTTGGTTAACGGGTTCGACTCAATTTTATAGCCAAGAATTTTTTAACCTCGTTAAAATGCGCTTAAAAGAAAATGGCCTGTTTGCCTACCACTTTAATTTATTACGAATAGATACCCAAGCCCTAAAATCCATTTTAAAAACATTTTACAGTGTCTTTCCTACGGGTGCTGTTTTTAGCGACCTATACCATGGGAATCTTATTTTATTAGGTGGCAATCATCCTTTAATAATGGATTTTGAAAAAATACAAGCCTATTACAAACTAGACTCTTACTACCTGTCAGCAACAGCGGGGGAAATGCTACGGTTTGGCAATATAAGAAGCCCCTTAGAGCTTCCCCGCTCTCTTCTATTTTCAAGTAAGGACATCAATCAACGAGTTAAAGAAGCGGACATCATCACTGATCGCAACTTATTAATTGAAACCCATATCAAGCCACTTTCAGAAAAACTACCAGAAGGTGAAAAAGATCCTTACAAATTCATACGAGAGTTGATGCAAAAAATACATTAAATGAGTTCAGAGTCATCTATATATCCTATTTTTAGATTTAAACATGAATCTTTATCATTTTATTTAATGGAAAATTTTAGATAGAATTTCTTTTTTTATTCCCCCTTACCTGTCACGTATAAAACATTAAGGAGAGCTGTCTTGATTTTTACTCTTTACCACTCTCAAGGGGCATGGCGTAAACCCACGGCTCTCATTCTCTCTTTTTTACTTATTGCCTCCATGCTGTCACTGTCTGCAAACACCTCACAACTACTCTTAGTAGGTATATTACTTGGCTTTACCTTCATTCACTTTGGATTTGGATTTACAGGTTGTTGGCGTCTATTTATGGAAGAAAAAAAGGCCATTGGCATTAAAAGTCATCTTTGGTTGCTCGCCGTAGGCAGTCTACTTTTTTTTCCTGCATTAACATTATTGCCTGAGTATGAGGTTGCCGTACAAGGTGCCATCAGACCTATGGGCGCCAATGTCATTTTCGGTGCGTTTATTTTTGGCATTGGAATGGCCTTAGCAGGCACCTGTTCTTCGGGCACATTACGCTTATTGGGCGAGTTTAAGCTACGCTTTTACTGGGTCTTTATTTGCATGATTATTGGCGGAACCTTTGCGGCCTCTCAATTTGAATTTTGGCTAACCTTCTATCAGTGGAACGTCTTTTCATTTGCCACCGATATGCACTGGCTCATCGGTCTAGCCATTAATTTGAGCATTATCGCAGTATTATATGCTGTATTCTCAGCCATCGAAAAACGTCACCATCAAACCATTGCGCCCTTAATCAGCCCCAAAAACACCGAATGTCGCTGGGGAATTTCCCCTCTTATTTGGGCGATTATCTTATTGGCTTTACTCAACTTTATTATTTTAATCTTAGCGGGTAGCCCATGGGCTGTAAGTTGGATTTTTCCTAAGTTAGGCGTTGTAGCCATTGAGTTATTTTCTCTGAAAATTGACTGGGATTTTTGGGAATTTACCGCAATGAATGAAACAGGCATGAATAAACCGCTATCTGAAGATACGATTTTTCTAACCAGTTTAGGCTTCTTTTTAGGCGTTGCTATTTACCATCTTATTAGCCACTTAACACACTGCCCAACCAAAAACCGTAAAACCAATTTGCCTTCTTTTAAACTGCAAACGCTATTTACAAGTACGATTGCAGGACTGCTAATGGGTTATGGAGCTGTCATCGCTTATGGCTGTAATATTGGGGGGTTTTTCAGTGCCATCATTTCAGGAAGCCTGCATGGCTGGGCATGGTTTGCCAGTGCCTTTGTTGGCATGGCACTGACTCTTTTTATCACCAAAAAACGAAATCGTTAACACGATTCAAAGTCATTCGCTACCGCGCCTACTCTTTGTAGTTAATGCTAGAATAACCCATTTCAAATGGCTAGCATGAACCAAGAATATGAACTATAAACTTCTTCTTATCTTTCTCTTTTTAATCGGCTCTGGCACAGCCGCCATGATCTATCAGGTTGTCTGGATTCGACTTTCCACACTTAGTGTTGGCGCAACCAGCCTTTCATTAAGCATTGTGATCGGTGCCTTTTTTCTAGGACTAGGCC
>JAMOLY010000011.1 GCA_027068835.1 Thiomicrorhabdus sp.
CCAGAGATACCAAGAGCGATTTCACCAGTTTCGTATTGATCGTGTTGATAATCGAGATTTTAAAAAAACATTTGATCAGCAGATTGAAAACGCATGTGATTTACAGCATCCTTTATCGGTCATTAAAGGGCAGTTAAAAGGAGATGTTCCCGCTATTTTATTAGGAGGGGGCCCCTCTTTAGATCAAGTGATTCCTTGGTTAAAAGAGAATCAACAAAAAGTATGGGTTTTTGCTGCCAGTCGAATTTGTAAACGTTTGATTAAAGAGGGTATTACGCCCGATTTTATCGGGATATTTGATGGGCAGGCGTTAATGTTTGATTACTCAAAAGAGATGTATGCATTTGAAAAAGAAAGTATTTTAATTACGGGTGAACATCCGCCTGCATCCGTCATTCAGCAGTGGTCAGGATTAAAAACCTACAGTAGAAGACGTTTTCCTTGGGCGAGGGGGGGGGAAGAAAATTTTATTTCCGATGGTCCAACCGTTACCAATGCACTCTTTGGTATCAGTTGCTATTTAGGCATAACGCAACTCTATTTGGCTGGAGTGGATTTCTGTTTTACGTCAGAAGGAGTTTGTCATGAATCGGGCAGTATTGAAGCCCAAAATCAACAGCGAGATGCTTCGGATACCAAAGCAAGGAATTATCGTGGTGAAGAGGTTAATACCAATATTCAACTGTATGATGCCCGTAATTTATTGGAAAAACACTTGCAAGAACTCAGAAAAACATGGCCTGAGTTTCAAGCGTATAACTTGAATGATGGTGCGGCGATTATAGAAAACATCGCGCATTGTGCTTTGGAACAGTTTGATGAGAAGATTAAAGTAGGGGGGGGGGATAAATTTAAGGTGGTAGAGGCGTTTGACGGTGCGTTGCAGTACAACGCCCAAACCGAAAAGAATTTTCAAACCTTTTTAAAAGGTGAAGTGAATTCACATTCTAACTGGTTGCTAAAGATTGTTAAAGAGGCCAAAAAAGGTGTGCACTTAAGCAATACGTTATTTTCAGACCCCGCAAAACAACAAGCTAAAATTAAAGAGGTGCTTAAACTTAAGACAAAACTTGAAAAATTAGTGGGTGCCGATTATCAAACGCTGGTTAATTATGGTTATCAAGCGTTTATGGAAACGCTGAAACCCGTAGAGTCTGAGTCGGACATGTCTCAACAAGAGATGAAAAATGCATTAATTGGCTTTTTTGGTGGGTTACAGTTTGCGGCAAAACACTTTTTATTAAAGCTCGAAGAGCTGAAATCAGAAATTGCTTTTCGATTGTTAGAGCTAGATCCAAAAGCAGAATTTACCACCTTGGTTGAACATTGGATGGCTCAGAACATCCCTGGACGGTTTCAGGTTTGGTTAAATCACTTTGCTACAAAACCTTATGCCGATTATGTAAAGGAATTTCCGACACAAGTGAAACAACTGGAGCAAGCGTTTCAGTTTATGAAAACCGATGAAACGGCTTTAGAAAAACACTTTAATCAACGTTTTGATACGTCTGAAGATTTTATATTAAGACTGAACGCTGCGTTTGAACATAAGGATTTACAGGCGATTAAAGATATTGCACGACAACTCTCTTTAGTGGCATCAACGGAGCATTCCAGTGTCAAACCGCTTGCTACGGGTATGCTACTTGAATTAAAGGGTAGTGCAGAAGATGCCCTAATTCACTATTTAACGGTTGACCAGAATCGAAAAAATTTTGCCATTCAACAACAGGTGTTCCCATTGGCATTTTCATTACAGCAACCCGAAAAAGGATTGCAAGCACTGAATGCGCTGAGTTTAATGAATGTAAATTATGTGCCTAAATACGCCGAAGCATTGGATATTTTAGGCGATGCAGACAGTGCGGTTGCAGTTTATCAAGCGTATCCCTTATTGTATGAAGACACGGACGCAATGATTCAATTGATTCGTTTATTGGTTTATAAGCAAGACGTGGAGGCTGCGAATACGTTATTGCAAAAAGCGGAAGCCAGTGCGTTACTGGATCAAGCGAAGTTACAGGATTTTGTTCACTCCCTTAATGATAATGGCGAAAATAACTGAGCGTATATTTTCTCTCCCCCCTCTCTTTATTAGACAAAAATATTTGTTTTTTACGCCTTTATTACACCATGTATAGGGGTTTATCTAAGCCACTTTTTACGAGTGGTTTTTTCGTTTAAAGTCCCTTGTACTCTAGATTTTAGCCTGTTATCTGTTTTTTTATTAAATAATGTCTAAAGCTTTTTATCGTTTGACCGTTAACGTAATTGAAGGCAGGAAACACTGTCTCAAATTATAAAAAATAGACAAACACAAAACACAAACAGATACACACAAGGAGTACATCTCATGGCTATGGTAATCAACACAAACATTGGTTCATTAAACGCAACCCGTCAATTGGACAGCTCAAGCAGAGACCTTTCAGTCTCAATGGAACGCTTAACCTCAGGATTAAGAATTAACAGCGCCGCAGACGATGCGGCAGGGTTAGCGGTAGCAACCAATATGACCACCCAAATTATGGGAACCGACATGGCGGTTCGTAATGCGAATGACGGCATTTCTTTAGCACAAACCATAGACGGTGCCGCCGAAGAGATGGTGAACATGATGCAACGTCAACGTGAATTGACCATTCAATCCTTAAACGGAACCTATACCGTAGAAAACCGTGATGCAATGAATGCCGAGTTTGATGCCTTATCAGCAGAACTTACTCGAATTGCAAGCACCACCAAATTTAACGGGGTATCAATTATGGATACCACCGCTCAAGTTAATATTCATGCAGGTTGGGAAGATACCGCCGCAGATTCCATTACGGTCACCGCCATTGGTGGAACAGCCATCGCCGGCGCAGTAAGTGCCGTAGGGATTACCACAACGACCTTAGCCGCCGCCGCACTGGGTGTGTTGGATGTACAAATTTCGACACTAAGTACCGCACGTTCAGGCGTGGGTGCGGTGCAAAACCGATTGGAATACACCGTCGCCAACCTACAAAATTTGAGTGAAAATGTAAGTGCCTCTCGTTCTTCAATTGAAGACGCAGATTTTGCAAAAGAGAGTGCCAATCTTGCACGAACACAAGTGTTGCAACAAGCAGGGATGAGCATGTTAAGCCAAGCTAATCAAGCGTCACAAAATGTAATGCAACTTTTGCAATAAGAATTTATTCATCAGACTACGTTTATTAAATAGCCCGATGAAAAATAAAATTTAAAACGCTTTTTATGAGTGTTTTAAACAGAATTTGTCAAAGCAGTTTGACAGATAGACTCTAAGTTAGCTCGCCAGTTTGGGGCTATTACGATTCTTTATAAAATGAAGGAGAATTATCATGGCTATGGTAATCAACACAAATATAGGTTCATTGAACGCGACTCGTCAACTTGACAGTTCAAGTCGTGACCTTTCAGTTTCAATGGAACGTTTGACCTCTGGTCTACGTATAAACAGTGCAGCAGATGATGCGGCAGGGTTAGCGGTCGCAACCAATATGACCACCCAAGTAATGGGAACGGATATGGCGGTTCGTAATGCCAATGACGGTATTTCAATGGCACAAACCATTGATGGAGCATCGGAAGAGATGACCAATATGATGCAACGTCAACGTGAATTGGCAATTCAGTCCTTAAACGGAACCTATACCGCAGAAAATCGTGCTGCAATGGATGCAGAGTTTGGTGCGCTCTCGGATGAGTTGAGTCGTATTGCTTCGACGACCAAGTTTAATGGGGTTGAAATCATGAATACAGCGGTATCAACTAATCTGCAAGTAGGTTGGGAAGCGACGGCTAATGATATTATTAACCTTACTACGATTGGTGGAGCCGCGATTGCAACCGCAGTAGATGCGGTAGGGGTTACAACGACTACAGCTGCCGCTGCAGCGATTACAGTATTGGATACCCAATTAAGTACATTGAGTACAGCCCGTTCAGGTGTGGGTGCGGTACAAAACCGTTTAGAGTATACGGTGTCTAACTTACAAAATTTGAGTGAAAATACTTCGGCAGCTCGTTCAGGTATTCAAGATGCGGATTTTGCGAAAGAGAGTGCGAACCTTGCGAGAGATCAAGTGTTACAACAAGCAGGAATGAGCATGTTAAGTCAAGCCAATCAGTCCTCTCAAAATGTGTTAGCGCTATTACGTTAAT
>JAMOLY010000012.1 GCA_027068835.1 Thiomicrorhabdus sp.
GACTTCCCCCGTGTATTTAGTCAGTCATAATGCAGGTAAATATTGGGCTAAGAACAGTTTTATTAAACGTCCTGGTGTGATTGATGTTTGTATTTCCCCCCCCCTAAATGTGACAGGCATGTCCTCATCTGAAATTAATCAAAAAGTGGAAGCGTGGTTTACGTCTCATATGAAAGAAGCCGCCAAATAGAAGAGAGGTTATGATGATTAAAATAATTTTAATGCTGGTTATGGTGTCTGTATTTTCGGGCTGTGCCACTAAAATCCGTACCACAACGACGACTTTTTACGCGCCAGACCATCAACAACGTGGCGCCATTATTGTGGTGTCACCAGATTACCAAACCAATAACTCCTTGGCGTTTAAGCATTATCAGTCTAAATTTAATGAAAAACTCAAAGCAAAAGGGTATACCATCGCACAGAACATCGAAGCATCCGATTACATTGCGCTGGTCTCTTACGGTATTGATCAAGGAAAGTCATCGATTGTTTCCACGCCCATCGTTGGTCAGGTTGGCGGGGGAACGGGGTATCGATCTGGCACGATCTATGTCGATGGTAAAAAGACTCGCTATTCAGGGTTTGAGTACACCATGCCTGTTTATGGTGTGGTGGGCACCTCCACCCGTACCGTTACAAGATATACGCGCGCTATCGCCATGGATATTGTGAAAACAGAGAGTTTTAAGCAGGATAACCCCGAAAAAATGTACGAAATTCGCGCCAAAAGTGTGGGCAACTGTTCCGTGATGCTCGAGGTCTTTAACGAGATGCTGGAAGCGATGTTTACCAATTTTCCAAATGAAAGTGGTAAAGCCATTACCGTTGCGATTGAATCAGACAGTAAGTGTTAAACCTGCCAAACAATCTCAGGTTTTCCATGTTGCTTAAGGTACTGATTGGTTTTTGAGAAAGGTTGGCTACCAAAAAAACCACGGTAAGCCGAGAGTGGCGAAGGGTGTGGGCTTTCAATCACAAGGTGTTTTTCTCGGTCAATCAGTTTGCCTTTCTTTTGCGCATAGGCGCCCCATAAAATAAATACACAATGTTCCATTTGTGCGTTTACCTCACGAATTACGGCATTGGTGAATGTTTCCCACCCTCTATTTTGGTGTGCATTGGCCTTTCCTGCTTCGACCGTAAGCACCGCATTTAAAAGCAGTACGCCCTGTTCTGCCCAAGGCTGTAAATACCCCGTGTGCGAATTATCGACCCCGATATCACTTAACAACTCTTTGTTAATATTGATTAATGATTTTGGCAGTGGTTTAACCTCAGGCAATACCGAAAAACAAAGGCCATGTGCATGACCTATTGTTGGATAAGGATCCTGCCCTAAAATCACCACCTTGATTTGATTTAATGGGGTGCTGTTGAGGGCATTAAATCGTTGGTTAGGGGGGGGAAGAATTATTTTTCCTTGTGCTTCTTCCTGCGCTAAATACTGGGTGAGCGTTTGAATATAAGGCTGGTTTATCTCGTTATGTAAGACCTGTTTCCAGTTGTTATTGAGTGTGTTAAATAGCATGGCTGGCTCGTTCATTAAGGCGAAAGGCGTTGAATGTCCCATGTCTCTTTGAGAGCCGTTGGGGTGTAGATAAAGCGGTCGTGTAAACGGTTAGGGCGACCTTGCCAAAATTCAAACTTATTGGGCACTAAACAGTAACCGCCCCAGTGTTCAGGGTGGGGGATGGTTTGGTTTTGATACTGCTCGGCCTTCTTGGCAAAGGTCTCTTCCAGTGCTTTTCGACTGGCAACGGGTTGGCTTTGCATCGAGCTAAGCGCCGCCAATTGACTGTCTCTAGGACGAGATTCAAAGTAGGTTTGCGAGGTGGCGTTACTGACTTTAATCAGTTCGCCTTCAATTCGAACTTGGCGATCGAGTTCAGGCCAAAAAAACAGCAGAGCCGCTTTTGGGTTGGTCGCAATTTCATGACCTTTTTCGCTGTCATAATGGGTGTAAAAAATAAACCCTTCTTCAGTGGTCTCTTTAAGCAGCACAATCCGATTATGTGGTTGTCCTGACGCGTCCACGGTGGCTAACGACATGGCGGTGGCATCTTGAATCGGGCTGGCAAGTACGTCTTTCATCCAGTGCGAAAACTGTATAAAGGGCGATGGGTGTAATTGGGTTTTGCTTAAGCCTGGTGCATCATAGTCTCGGCGCTGATTTTGGTAGTCTCGATTTGGCATAATTATGATATGATTCTGAGTTAATGAAGTTCTCTCCATTCTATCACTAGGAGTCTTGCACGGTGAGTGAAAACTACAACGCATCGGAAATTGAAGTCTTAACAGGGTTAGACCCCGTTCGAAAACGTCCTGGAATGTACACCGACACCACGCGTCCCAACCATTTGGCTCAAGAGGTCATCGACAACAGCGTGGATGAAGTCATTGCGGGATTTGCCAGTGAAATTACGGTAACGCATCATGCCGACGGCTCGATGAGTGTATTGGATGATGGACGTGGAATGCCCGTGGACATTCACCCCGAAGAGGGCGTGTCGGGTGTGGAGGTGATTATGACTCGCCTACATGCGGGGGGTAAATTTTCCAATAAGGCGTATCAGTTCTCAGGCGGGTTGCATGGCGTCGGTATTTCGGTGGTCAATGCACTCTCTAAGCGGGTGGAAATTCAAATTCGCCGCGACGCTAAGTTGTACAGCATCGCCTTTGAAAGTGGCGAACTGGCCAGTCCTTTAGAAGTGATTGGTAAAGTGGGTAAAAAGAACAGCGGTACTCTGCTGCGTTTTTGGCCTGACACGAAGTTTTTTGATTCGCCTAAGTATGCCTTAACCCGTTTAAAACACCTCTTACGAGCCAAAGCCGTTTTAAGCCCTGGGTTAAAAATGACCTTTGTCGATGAGGTCAGTAAAGAAAAAACGGTTTGGTTATTTAAAGAGGGGCTAAAAGATTATTTAAACGATGCGTTGGATGGCGTAGAGCGCGTGCCTTTAGAGGGCTTTATTGGAGAGAGCCATTCTGAAAATGAAGGCGTAGAGTGGGCATTAACTTGGCTGGAGGAGCCAAATGAAGGGGTGTTGGAAAGTTATGTGAATTTAATTCCAACGCCGCAAGGCGGTACTCATGTGAATGGGTTGCGCGCAGGGGCAACGGACGCCATTAGAGAATTTTGTGAGTTTCGCAACTTAATCCCAAGGGGGGTAAAAATCACCCCAGAAGACGCGTGGTTGAACGTGGCCTTTGTTCTGTCTGCAAAATTAAGAGAGCCACAATTTGCAGGGCAAACCAAAGAGCGATTATCTTCACGAGAGTGCGTGCCGTTTATTTCAGGCGTGGTCAAAGATGCGCTGAGTTTGTGGCTTAATCAACATACTAAAGTGGCTGAACAAATTGCCGATTTGGTTATTTCAAACGCCACAACACGTAGTAAAAAAGCTAAAAAAATTGTCCGTAAAAAAATCACTTCAGGGCCCGCGTTGCCCGGAAAACTAGCGGATTGTACTGACGTGGACTTAACCCGAACCGAACTGTTTTTGGTAGAGGGAGATTCCGCGGGTGGTTCAGCCAAGCAGGCTAGAGATAAAAACTTTCAAGCCATTATGCCGTTGCGGGGTAAAATTTTAAACACGTGGGAAGTGGACTCTAATCAAGTGTTGGCTTCGCAAGAAATTCATGACATCAGCGTGGCGATAGGGGTGGATCCTGGGGCGGAAAGCATCAGCGGATTACGTTACGGTAAAATTTGTATTTTAGCCGATGCGGATTCCGATGGACTGCACATTGCTACGCTCATTTGTGCGTTGTTTGTAAAACACTTTACCCCCTTGGTGGAAGCGGGGCATATCTATGTGGCCATGCCACCGCTGTACCGAATCGATGTGGGGAAAAAGATTTTTTATGCGTTAGATGAACCTGAAAGGCAAGGGGTGTTAGACCGAATCAGTGCCGAAAAAATACCCGGAAAAGTCTCAGTCACACGTTTTAAAGGCTTGGGTGAGATGAACCCCGGACAATTAAGAGAGACCACGATGTTGCCTCAAAGTCGGCGTTTAATTCAGTTGCAACTGAATGATATTGAAGCCGAATCAGAAGTGATGGATAAGCTTTTGGCTAAAAAACGTTCAGGTGATCGTAAAGTTTGGCTGGAAGACAAAGGCGATTTGGCGGAGGTATGAAATTTCTCCCCCCCC
>JAMOLY010000013.1 GCA_027068835.1 Thiomicrorhabdus sp.
TACCAATGTAGAACTTATCGACATCAATATTTTTTTCGGCCGCAAAGGTGTCTAACCCTAAGTAATGGTCTGCCGTTGCAAAATGGAGTAAATCAATACCTACTTTCATAGTTAGAGCGGGTTCTTTTCTGTATATATATGAGACCTTTGCACGAAAGGATGCGCGGATAAAAAAGGCTAAAATACGCCTGATTTTCGTTGGAAACCTTGCGAATAGCTAGCTATTCCCTGCGTTTACCGCCTCAATCAGTCAAATTTTATCACTTTTTTCTCTCGCACTCCTTTCGTGCAAAGGTCTCATTGTTTAATTATTTTACGGTGTCTTAACGGATTACGTTAGGCACGATCAAAGCGTTATTTAAGTGTAGGTCGTCCATTTTTTGGATACCGAGTAAAAACTGCGCAGTGGTAAATTCTTGTTTAAATTGTTCAATTTTTTGAATCACATTTTCTGTTGAATTCAGCGCGGGCGCTAATAAAGGCGCAGCGACCCCACATAAACGACCGCCCATTATAACAGCTTTTACCATATCTATGCCGTTTCGTATGCCACCACTGGCAATAAAGTAGGCATCAGATTGATAGGGATGGCTTAGCTTAAGGGCTTCAAGGGTGGTTAACCCCCAGTCTTGGAAAGTGAATCCTAGTGGATGATTGGATCGGTGAGCTTCAATTCGACTCCAAGAGGTACCGCCACGTCCTGCCACATCAAAATATTGAATGCCTGCTTGCAGGCCAAGTTCAATGTCGCGTGGCGACAGTCCTGCGCCGACCTCTTTTAGAATAATAGGAACGTCTATCTTTTGAGACAGTTGATGAATTTTGTCTGCTAATCCAGCAAAATTGGTATCGCCTTCGGGCTGTACCAACTCTTGCAGTGGGTTAAGGTGAAGGTAAAGCGCATCGGCTTCTAATATATCAATAGCGCGTTGTGCTTGGTCAATGCCAAAACCATAGTTAAGTTGCACGGCGCCTAAGTTGGCAATTAATGGTACGTTGGGTGCGTACTGCCGCAAAGCAAAGGTTTGTTGTGCGGCTGGGTCTAGCATCATTGCGCGTTGTGAACCCACGGCCATGGGAACTTGGCAGGTTTCGGCGGCTTCGGCTAAGTGGCGATTAATATTACCTAAGTTTTGAGCCGCCCCCCCTGTCATGGAGGCAATCAAAAACGGAAAGGCGATGGGCTTATTTAGAAACTGGGTGGTGGTGTTGATTTGATTAAAATCGCATTCGGGTAGGCCACGATGCATTAACCGTAGAGAGGAAAATTCACTTTGATTACGCTCTATATGACTGTCTTGCAAAATGGCATCAATATGGTCTTGTTTGCGTTGGGTTACTTGTTGCGCGGCACTGGGTATAGGTGTTGTTTGACTCATGGTTGTAACGTCTTAACTGCGTTCAAGTTTAAGGTGGGTTTCCATGAGTTCACCCGGATTGGTTTGTGCCGCCAGTAAAGATAGCTCGCCACAAAACGCGGTAGCCCCTGCAATGCAGGCAAGACGGCGAGCATTGGTGCCCGCGCTAACATCTGTTTGAGTACAGCCCAGTTGCTCTAAATTATGGAGAACAAAGTGGAGGCCTTTGCCATTACCCACCGTGCCTACAATTAAATTAGGCAACGTGGTGGAAAAGTAGAGGTCGCCCTCTTTAGTCACTTCGGCGTGATTGATGGATTGAGAGCCTTCAACGATATTGGCGGCATCTTGACCCGTGGCTAAGTAAAACCCCAACAGCATATTGGCAACGTGTGCATTGGCGGTACGTAAACCACCCGAAACAATGCTGCCAATCAGGTTTTTCTTAATATGTAAATCAACCAGTGCTTCGGGCGTTGTTTTTAAAAAACGTTGGCAGAGTTTTCTAGGAAGGGTGGTCTCACAGACCACGTATTTTCCACGTCCTAAAATACCATTTACGGCGGAGACTTTTTTATCGGTGCAGTAGTTGGCTGAAATGGACACGTATTGTAAATCGGGGTAGGTGTTTAATAACCACGGAATTAGCTGGTCGGCGGCGTTAGTGGCCATGTTATGCCCTGAGGCATCACCCGTATTAAACTCTAAACGAAGGTAGATTAAGTTGCCAACCACTTGGTAGTGGGTGTCGAGCAATTTGGCAAAACGACTGGTTTTACTCACCACCACTTGCAGGTCATCATGTCGTGATTGAATATCGTGTAAATGGTGTCTGGCAATGCTGGCGTTAGGGGCTTCGAGTAATATGGAACGTGTCATACGCTCATCCATGACGGTCACGCGAATACCACCTGCATGTGCCGCAACGCGTGCGCCACGCGCAACCGAAGGCCATAAAGGGGATTCATAGGTTGCCATGGGAACCATTAAGTCATCCACCTCAACATCGCCAATTAACTTGAACGGGCCTACGGACTGCATGGGGATGGAGGCGGTTTGAGTTGGGGGAATGTTGTCTTTTTTCATGATGGGTATTATAAAGGATGAGCATTGGATTAAATAGGTTTAAGACTTGAATATTCAATTTTAGCCCTTAATATATGTTTCGGACGTACATTCAATTTTAAAAAAGGAAGTTTTTATGACCGTAGCAACCGCACGCCATATTTTGGTAGACAGTGAAGAAAAATGTAACGAATTAAAAGATCAAATTAACAGTGGAATGGACTTTGCCGATGCGGCAAAAGAACATTCAAACTGCCCATCTGGAAAATCAGGTGGTGATTTAGGAGAATTTGGTCCAGGTATGATGGTGCCTGAGTTTGATAAGGTCGTATTTAGTGCAGAGATTGGTTCGGTTGAAGGTCCTGTAAAAACCCAATTTGGGTATCACTTGCTTGAAGTGACCAGTCGTACTGACTAAGAGCTTTTAGTTATTTTAGCGGATAAAAAGCCACTGATTTCAATTTGGAATCAGTGGCTTTTTTTATGTTTATCGTGTGTGTCTAAATAAAGCCTTTTTTTCGAGCTAAAAACCCAATGGTATAAAAAGTAAATACAATGATTAAGGGCAACCAAATAACATCAGTTTGATGCAGTAATCCCGTAATAAGGGGGGTTAAAAAACTGGTTAAAAAGGCAAAGCCAAAGGCACAAAAGATAATAAAGAGGGTTAAGCGCAAAAAGGGTTGAACGCCCCCAATCTGTTTTTTAAGTAAGCCTAGAATATCGGAACCATAAATAACCAGTAAGGTTGAAACCATCGCCAGTCCAATTTCATATAAGTAACCTTGTAACCACTTTGCAATGGGCAGTATAAAATCAATTAACGGTGTAAAATCCATCTAGCTTTTTTATTGATCGTTAGTAGTAGGGGGTAAACGTAAATTTTTGGCCGCTTAATACCGCTTCGTACATGAGCCCACCTTTTGCTAAAGTGAATACCGCCATTCCTTTGTAATATTGACCTTCTGTTTTAAGGTGACTGTTTCCAGCATTTGCACTGGCAGAGGTTCCTTTGGTTGAGGCTTCTGCGGCAACTCCTGCATTAATTATAACGGCAGATGCTGCTGCACCAAATTCAAAGTTACCACTGGTAAATTCATCGTAAGCTCGTTGGTCTTGAAAGAAAATGACTTGGCTAAAGGCTTGACCACCAAGCTGCCAACCTATGGAGGCTTGCATCATACTCGTTTGACCTTTGTACTTCCCTTGTTCGTAGACACGACCTTCACCATAGGCTCCGCCAACAACGAAACCAACTTTTCCGATGGTTGGAAAGATCGCAAAGCCATAGGCGTGGTCAAAAAATTGACCCGATTTTGCATTGCGAAATGCGGCGATGGTGAGTTTATATTCGGCATCATTAACGTTTTGATCCATTTGCACTTCAGGTTGAATAAGGTCGTCGTCTTCTGCATAGGTAATGGGTGTTAAAGTGGTTAGAATAACCAAAAATAGCGTTAAAATTGAGATTTTGTTTAGCATGGGTTTTCCAATATGTCTTTTATATTTCCATCATTTTAATCTAAATTAAAACAATTTGGGCGCTTAAGCGTTAAAAAACTATGGAATAGTTTCTATTAAGAGAATTACGTAATATAGTATTTTCATTCTGATAGACAATAGGCCTTAGATATGGAGTGGTTGTTATGGTACAAAAATTAAATTTTTCGGTGTTTAACAAAATTACATTATGCGCACTTGGATACTTTGTTTTTTCAATGGGTTCGGTTTCGGCATCTCAAATGGCAGCGTTTGCAATGCCTGATCAATACAGTGCCAGCGTGACTAAAGACATATTAATGTCAGGAGGCAACGCGGTTGATGCGGCCGTTGCGGCGGGGTTTGTATTGGCTGTAACCTACCCAGAGGCAGGTAATCTTGGAGGGGGCGGTTTTATGACGTTATTTAATGCCTCTACAAAAAATCCAGACGACCAACGCCTGTTTTTAGACTATCGAGAAAAAGCACCCAAAGCCGCTTTTAAAACGCTCTATTTGGATAAGAATAGCAATGTGATTCCATATCGTTCTTTGGTGGGCTATCAGGCTTCTGGTGTTCCGGGCACCGTGAAGGGGCTTTGGATGGCGCATCAACGATTTGGCACCATGCCTTGGTCAGAGCTTTTGCAACCTGCCATTCACTATGCCGAGCAGGGGTTTGTGGTTTCAAAATCGTTAGAGAGTACCGCAAAATGGTATCAAAAGTGGATTGCAAATAAGTCAAAAATGCCTTTAAATTTTTTAGACTATTTTTCAGGTTTGCAGGCGGGTAAGGTGTTTAAGCAGCCAGAGCTGGCAAAAACATTACAGCGTATTGCCAAAGAGGGGGGGGAAGAATTTTACCAAGGCAAAACAGCACGTCTCTTGGTTAAAGAGATGCAACGGCATGATGGGTTGATTACCTTGAAGGACTTGCTTGCTTATCAAGTGGTTTGGCGTAAACCTGTTGTTGGTCACTGGCAGGGGCGAGAAATTATTTCTGCCCCCCCTCCAAGTTCGGGAGGGGTTGCCATTGTTCAATTGTTAAAAATGAAAGCGTTATTGCAACCTAAGTTGGATAAAGCCTTGCAAGAGGGCAAAAAGGAGGGGCTGTCAGAACAAGTCATTAAAACGCATTTTTATGCGGAGCTTGAAAAAAGAGTCTATGCCGATCGAGCCTTTTATTTAGGTGACCCTGACTTTGTGGAAGTGCCTGTAAAAACACTCATTTCAGATTGGTATTTGAAAGAACGTACACAATCCGTTTTGATGGATGCTATTTCGGAGAGTGAAAAAATCAAATATGGCAAAATAGAGACCCCTGAAACCACGCATTTTTCAATAATGGACGCCCAAGGAAATGCTGTTTCAAATACCTACACACTAAACATGCTTTTTGGCAGTGGTGTGGTGGTGAGTGGGGCTGGGTTTTTAATGAACAATGAAATGGATGATTTCAGCACCAAACCTGGTGTTGCTAATATTTTTGGTGTGGTAGGCGGTAAAGCCAATGAAATTGCGCCTGAAAAAAGAATGTTATCGTCTATGTCACCCACGATTGTTTTAAAAGAAGGAAAAATTGAAATGGTGGTTGGAACCCCTGGTGGTTCAACAATTATTACGTCCGTATTTCAAACCATTGTGAATGTGGTTGAAGAGGGGATGACCGCACAACAAGCGGTGAATGCCACACGGGTTCACCACCAGTTATTGCCTAAAAATCAAATTACGTATAACCCCGAACTGCCCGATGAAACTAAAGAGGCGTTGCAGTTAATGGGCTATCAACTTAAGAAGAATAACTATATGGGAGATGTTCAGCTGATTGTACAACAGGGGGGTAAAATTTCGTCTGCCTCAGACAAACGAGGCCGAGGCGTGGCGGAGTCTTTTGAGGTAAAGAGGCCGTAATAGCGCGCTTGCGTCGTGTTTATAATAAAAATAAAGCGGCAATAACTGCAATAACCACAACAGCAACGACTGAAACCAGCAAGATGATTTGATTTTTATTCCCTTTGGTTTTTTTAGAGCGATGGGTTTCAATCACTTCAACGCCATCAATGCTTGCATTGACGGCTCTGTTTTTACCGTCATTTTGTATTTTTACTTGGTAGTGAATGGTATCCCCTACTTGCGGACGGCGGCTTATGCCTTTTAGGTCGGAAATATGAATAAAAATGTCTCGTTGACCATCTTCAGTGCCAATAAAACCAAACCCTTTGGCCTCATTCCATCGTTTGAGTTGACCCGTTACCACCGTATTTTCTTTTGAAGCCATGTTTTTAAATATCCTAAACAGTTTGTTTTATTCATAAAAATTAATAAAGGTGTATTTTACCTATAGTTTTGCGAAACGTAAAATGAATATGAGCTTTTGTGGAAGTTATTTTTAATATTCTTATTTATAAGTAATTACAATCCCACTCATGTATTATGGGTTTTAGGTTATTGAGCCATGCTGTAGTCGATTTTGTTGTGGTATTAATTGTTTTTATCATTGAAGGGTTAGGTGTTATTTAATGGGGGGTTAGAGTTATGCGCGATAACGGTAAGGTTACTCAAAAAGAATATTTATTAAAGCCAGATATTACCATTGTGTCTAAAACAGATTTACAAGGCAATATTGTCGATGCCAATGAAGCGTTTATTGAAGCCAGTGGTTATGAATGGAATGAGCTGGTTGGTCAGCCACATAATATGCTACGGCACCCAGATGTTCCCGCGCAAGTATTTAAAGATTTTTGGCAGACCTTAAAAGGGGGTAAACCGTGGTCTCAGGTGGTAAAAAATCGTCGAAAAAATGGAGACCACTATTGGGTGGTTGCCAATGCCACGCCTATTTTTGAACAAGGCAAAGTAACAGGCTATATGTCGGTAAGAACCCCCGCAAATGTTGCACAAATTTCTGCGGCAGAGCAAGTATATCGAAACATTGCAGCAGGAAGGCAGACTTTAGTCAACGGTGGTATTTACAGATTTAAAGACACTTTGAATCCTTTGTTACAGTTTGATAATGCTAAAATTATTATTATACTTTCTGTTTTATTGTTGCTCGAAGTCTTAATCCCTCTCTTATTTCCAACGTTATTTGATGTCTTTCCTATTGGGGTTCTTTATGGCTTTGAAGTGTTTTGTGTCGTCTTAATTATCGTGTTTGCCATCACTGGTGCAAGACAGCAAAAGGAAGTTAATCGCTATATTCTTGAAATTTCGGCGGGAAATTTTTCAAATAACATTGATTCTAGGGGGCGTAGCTTACAGGCGGTTACTTTAGGAAGGCTAAACTCTCTTCAAATTAAGTTAGGTGCAGATTTTGAAGCGATGAAAGAGGCGTTGGTCAATTCAAAGCGAATAGAAAAAGCGCTGAATGCAACCCCCTCTAAAGTGATGGTAGCAGATAAGTTCCGCAGTATTGTTTTTATGAATGATGCTGTGAAATCGATGTTTAAGTCCATTGAGAGTGAGTTGAAAAAAGAGATTCCCAACTTTGATTGTTCTAACCTATTACGGCAAAACATTGATGCGTTTCATAAACATCCTGAGCATCAAAAATCCATTTTAGACTCTTTAACTGAAACTTATACCGCTCGGATTAAACTGGGAGCGATTACGCTAGAGTTGGTGGTTAATCCTATTTTTGATGAGCAGTCAAAGCGCATTGGAACGGTGGCTGAGTGGAAAGATTTAACTGAGCAGTTACAAATTGAAGCGAATATTATGTTAATTGCCTCGGAAGTTTCAAAAGGGGAATTAAGCAGTCGAATTTGCTCTAAGGGATTAAGTGGGTTTGAGAAAACATTAGCCACGTTAGTCAATGAATTATTGGGTAGTTTTTCTGTAACGATACAGTCTTTAAATAAACTCCTGTCCAGTATGAGTGATGGAGATATGACTAAGCGAATTGATGGCGATTTTATTGGTGAACTGTTGGCAATGAAAGTGGCGGCAAATAACGCTTTAACCAATATTGAAATCATGTTATCTCAGGTAAAAACGGGCGCAAAATCACTTGGGGGTTTGTCAAAGCAAGTCTCTCTTGCTAGTTTGGACTTGGCAAAGAGAACGCATCAGCAAACGGCAGCGGTTGAAGATACGGTCAGTGGCCTTGAAGAGTTGACCGCCAGTGTTGAGAGTTCAAATGAGCACACCAATAATGCCAATTTATTGGTTCACAGTGCGGTAGAAGAGGCTGAATCGGGCATTTTAGTGATGACCAGTACGCTGGATGCGATGAAGGGAATTACCGATTTAAGTCGTCAAATTGGTGAAATTACAGGTGTTATTGACAGTATCGCCTTTCAGACCAATTTATTAGCACTGAATGCCGCAGTAGAAGCCGCGCGAGCGGGTGAGCATGGTCGAGGGTTTGCCGTGGTAGCGGGTGAAGTTCGCAATTTGGCTCAAAAGTCAGCCAGTGCCGCAAAAGATATTTCAGTCTTAATTAACTCGACCACACAAGAGATTGAGGGTGGAACAGCACTGGTTGAAAAAACCAATGTGGTCTTTCAGGAGATGGTCACTAAAATTCAAAAAGTAGAAGAGTTGGTTAAGGTCGTTGCCTCTACCGCAATTGAGCAACATAAAAGATTAGAGCAAATTAATCTTGCGATGAATCATTTGGATCAAACCACACAAGAAAATACTACGTTGGTTGAAGAGCTATCTTCGACGGCTGAAAGCATGCAAGAGTCAACGGCACAGCAAGTGAATTTTATTGGACGTTTTAAAATTAATACAACGAGCACGAATGCCGTCGTGATTGGAGGCGGAGCTTCGATTGCCTTTTCGGAAGCTAAAATGAATCACAATAGTTGGCTTGCTAAACTTGAGCAGCTGTTAGCAGGACTCTCTTCAGATATTGATATGCATTCCGCGAGGGATGCGAATGTTTGTTTATTAGGGAGGTGGCTGAGTACAGAAGGCCAGCAATATTTACACCTAGAAAGCATGCAAGAATTAATTAAATTGCATCAAGAATTTCACTTGATGGCAGGCAAAACGATTGATGCACATGGTGCGAATAATAAAGAATTAGCCGATAAAACGTATGAGCAGGTACAGGCGATTTCAAAAGAGATTATGTTATTAATTTCTCAGGTGGATGAAGAGGCAAATTTATTGGCTTAAAATTTAGAATGTATTACTTAAAAGGGTAATTTTTCGTATTAATGTGAAATAAAATTCAATGAATGACTGTCTACTATTATGAGACCGAAAATGATTGAGGATCTCATTTCATTAATTTTAAATTTTGAGAGGATTGTATGCAAAAAAATATGAAAGCAAATAAGTCATTACAAACAGCCGTGGCTGGAATTTTAGCATTAGGTGTTTCAATGGCATCTACGTCAGCGATGGCGGTTCCAGATCAGCCTAAAAGTTGGGAAAAGTGCGCGGGTATTGCCAAAGCGGGTATGAATGATTGTGGTTCTTTGGACGGCAAACATGCGTGTTCAGGGCAAGCCAAAGTGGATAATGATCCTCAAGAGTGGGTGTATGTTCCAGAGGGAACATGCACTAAAATTACGGGTGGCACGGTAGCCATGATTAAACCCGCTAAAAAGTAATGTCTGTTTTAGCTTCCAATGTAAGGCCAATATCGGGTGTCGGTATTGGCCTTCGTTCTCAACATATTCATGAAATTTTAACCACGTTGCCTGATCTTGATTGGTTGGAGCTATTGGCGGACAACCATCTTGCCGAGGGTGGACAGTCGGTAGATCAGTTGGATTCCATTTCTAAACACTACCCTTTAACACTGCATTGTGTGGGGATGTCTCTGGCCTCGGTCGAGCCGTTGGATTTAGAGTATTGCCAACGAATCAAACGGTTAGCCAAGCGAGTGAATGCATCATGGATCTCTGAGCACTTATGCTTTAGTGCCGCTTTAGGCGTGTATAGCCATGATTTGCTTCCGATTCCTTACAATAAGGAGACTTTAGCGCACTGCGTGCAGCGCGTGCAGCAAATTCAAGAGGCATTGGGAGATCGGTTATTGGTTGAAAATGTTTCCAGCTATATGACGTTTAAAAACAGTGATATGAGTGAAATATCATTTATCAGTGCGCTGGCAGAGCAAGCCGATTGTGACTTACTGATTGATGTGAACAACATTTATGTCAATCAACTTAATCATGGATTGGATGGAAAAGCTTATATTGATCACTTACCGGTTGAGCGAGTGCGAGAGATTCATTTAGCGGGCTATCAGCAACAAGAAAATTTTGTACTGGACGCACATAACAACCCCGTTTCTGAACCCGTATGGGCGTTATACCAACGTTTAATAGAGCGTCAACCCAATATACCGACTCTGATTGAGTGGGATAATGACATTCCTCCCTTGCAAGTTTTGTTGGATGAAGTAAAAAAGGCACGTCAGATTATTCAACGGGTTAAAGAGGCGCAGGCATGAAGCTACAGACCATGCAGGAGGTTTTTATAAAGCAGTTGAGCCAGTTTGAGAGTGATGCAACTTTTTTAACCCAGCTTACCTCCACTTCCTCTTTACAACCAGAGCAACAAATTGAAATTTATCAAAACAATGTACGGGGTGCATTGCAAAGTTGTTTGGCGCAAATTTATCCTGTCTGTTGTACCATTTTGGGTGAGCAATATTTTAAGCAGTTAGCCAAAGGTTACATTCAACATCACCCGTCACGCCATTCCGATTTGAATGGGTATGGAGAGTCGTTTTCGGCATTTATTTCTGAACAGTGTCAGCAGCGCACGGAGTTATTTGAGTTTTCGTATTTAGGCGATCTGGTTCAGCTTGAATGGCTTTATCACGCGGTGTACTATGCCGCTTCAGCGTCACTATTTGATTTTGACGCATTTGCAAAATTAAGTGCATCACAACAGGAAAACAGCGTGTTTCAATTAGCACCGTGTTTTCAATTTATGGCATCGGACTTTCCTGTTTTATCGATTTGGCAATTAAATCGTTCAGCCACTGGCGAGCAACGCTCTGTTCCCAATAATGCAGAGAAAGTGGGTATTTTTAGACATGAAAATCAAATATCCTTGTTCGAAATAGAGCCGCTAGAAGTTGATGCTCTGTCTTTGATTCAATCTGGCGTATCATTGCAAACGCTGGTGCAATCAGGCGTGGATCACTTACTGCCTACTTTTATTCAAAAAGGCTGGATTGTTGGGTTTGGATAATAGATGTGGCACGGTATGGGCATGTATGTATAGGGGGGGGAGAAAAAATGTACAGGATCTTTTTAACGCTATAAAATAGGCGCTTCTGTCTTAACTTTGGTTTTTAAAATGCGTTTGACCTCTCTTTTAATTCGATTCACGCTTATTTTTATAGCCTCTTATTTTATCGTGACCGTGTTGATGATTTTTGTGATCGCGTTGCTCAGGCTGCCACCTGTGATTGAAACGATGATTCCTTATGTATTGGTTTGGGTGGTTTCGTTTTATGTATTAAATCAATACAATGAAAAAAATAGACAGCTTCTTTCTAAAAACCAACGTTGGAAAATTATTGTTTTAATGACCTTAAGCGCTCTAGCCGTAGGTGTTGCCTTTAGTTACCCCGTTCATTCAATTAATTTGGCACAGGATATTCAGCAATTACTGTTTGGCGTATTGTTCGCTTTACCTGCGTATGCCGTATTAATTTGGTCAGCCGAATACCGATCGAATAAGCGCTTGTTGGAAAATTATCCAACGCTTAAAACATCCAGCAACAAACCAATCTCAGAGGTTTCTTAATGTTAATGCTTATCTCCCCTGCTAAATCGTTAGATGAAACCACACCTGTTTCTATGGATTGCCATAGCCAACCTTGTTTGTTAGAACAATCCGCCGAGTTAATGGAACGTTTGCAACAGCTAATACCCGAAGAGATTGGTTCGTTAATGAAGATCAGTGATAAATTGGCCGAGTTAAACTACCAACGTTTTCAGGACTGGCAAGTCCCTTTTTCAGAAGAACGCGCAAAACAGGCGGCATGGTTGTTTAAGGGCGAGGTTTATCAAGGGTTAAACGTTTACGCTTTGAAGGAGGGGGGGGTAAAATTTATTCAAACACACCTTCGAATTTTGTCTGGATTGTATGGTGTGCTCCGCCCTTGTGATGTCATATTGCCGTATCGTTTGGAGATGGGAACTAAGTTTTCAAATTCAAAAGGTAAAGACATTTATACCTTTTGGGGCGAACAAATTACTCAGGTTTTAAACCAAACGCTGCACGAAATGCAAAGTAAGACGGTGGTTAATTTAGCGTCTAATGAGTATTTTAAAGTCGTTCAACCTAAGTTACTGAATGCCCGAGTAATTACGCCAATTTTTAAAGATTGGAAAAATGGGCACTATAAAGTCATCAGCTTTTACGCTAAAAAAGCACGTGGTTTAATGGTGCGTTACGCCGCAGACCACTTAATTGAAGAGGCTGAAGAACTAAAGTATTTTGATGTGGATGGTTATCGCTTTTCGCCTGAGCTGTCCAGTAAAACCAATTGGGTTTTTACCCGTAAACTAGATGGATAATAGTAATGTCTAAAACACCCCAAGTTGGAATTTTTAAAGAGGGTTCACCCCATTTCTACTTTTTAGAATATCATTTTCGTTCAACAGATGTTTCTCAAGTAAAAGCCGCCATTGCATCGTGTATTAATGTTTTTTCAGAAGTGTTTGTGGTGGTAAGCTTTGGAAAAAATGCGTGGCAATTGGTTCAACCTAACTGGATGCCAGCCACCTTAACCTCGTTTAAAATGCTTAAAGGACAACAAGGTCATCAAGCGCCATCCACTCAAGCCGATTTGTTTTTTTGGCTGCATGGCGACGATATTTCAACGGTATTTGATGTTGCACTGCACATTGATAAACAGATGAAGCGTGTTGCAAATCTCAATCTACAAGAGAGAGGGTTCAGTTATCATCAAAATCGTGATTTAATTGATTTTGAGGATGGTACGGCAAACCCTAAAACCGACGAACTCAAACGAGAGGCTGCGGTGATCGCAAAAGGGCTTGCAGGAGAGGGCGGATGTTTGGTTCTCAGCCAAAAATGGGTGCATGATTTAGATAAATGGAACGCCATTCCCGTTCATTGCCAAGAGGCCGTAGTAGGGCGTACCAAGGTTGAAAATATTGAACTGGAAGGCGATGCCATGCCCGATGACTCTCACATCAGTCGTACCGATTTAAAAGTAGAAGGCGTGCCGATGAAAATCTACCGCCGTTCCGCGCCGTTTGGTTCCGTAACGGAAAAAGGATTATTCTTTTTGGCGTTTGGTTGTGAGTTAGTTCGGTTTAGTTCACAACTGGAAAGCATGTATGGGTTAACCGAAGATCAAAAAATTGACCAGCTATTAAACTTTTCGAAAGCAGTCACAGGCTCATACTGGTTTGCACCTTCACAAGAGGACTTAGCCGAAGCGCTTGGTGTTGAGTAAAAGGGTTTAGATAAAGGGAGAGCATTGAAAATCCCTCCCCGAGTATACTGTTGTTATGCTTTTAATTACTGCAACGTTTCAGTTGGTGTTTTACTCGTTTTTTCATTTTCAAATAAAGTGTTCACCGCTGCTTCATCATAGCGGATATGAAAATTACAAATTTCGTTGTGAATCACAATTTCGCCTTGTTCTTTTAGGATTTTTCGTACTTCTTCTTCCCCTAGCCCAATGAGCATTTGATCGACTCGGCTTTTGTCTTTTGGACACTCGTATTGCACCTCTTGTGCTTCAAAAAGTGTGACCTCTTCTTCGTGAAATAAACGGTGCAACAGGGTTTCAGGTGCAAGTCTTGTCAGTTCTTGATCTTTAACGGTGGTGGCGATGCTGTGAATACGGTTCCAGCCATCTTTATCACAATTATCGGAATCAGGCATTTTTTGAATAAATACCCCCCCCAGTGCATCATGGGTTGCGCTTAGCCAGAGTTTAGAAGGTCGTTGTTCGGATTGGGTTAAGAAGTTTTCGCACACTTCAATGATGGTGTCGCCTGTGCGTTCCACATAGGATTGAAAGTGTCGGTTGGTTTGGGTGTTTTCGATGGTCACTAAAATTTGCCCGTCACCCAGTAGTTCATCGAGGGTAGATTGCTGCTTAACGGTTTGATTGGTTTTGGCCAGCCCACGAATTTTAAGGTCATGCGTGACTTCAACGATTAACAGGGTAATGGGGCCTGTGCCTTGAATTTGCAGCGTAATTTTGCCGTTATGTTTCATGCCTGTTGCCATAATGACGGAGAAGGCGGTGAGTTCACCCAGTAGTTTTTCGATGACAGAGGGATAGTGACGATCTTTAATCATCGCTTGCCAAGCATCATGAAGTTGAATCACTTGGCCACGGATGCTTAACTCTTTAAATAAAAATCGTTGAATGGTGTTTTTTTCCATGCTTATTTTTGTATTCCTTATAAGTTGGCGTTAGCATTGTCTTTAGCTTGCAAATCGGCATGATAAGAGGAGCGCACCATAGGGCCTGATGCAACATTGCTAAAGCCCATGGCATAGCCTGCGTCTTCAATGTGTTTAAATTCTTCGGGTGTCCAATATTTTTTAACGCCTAAATGGTAGTCGCTGGGTTGTAAATATTGGCCAACGGTTAACATTTCAACCTGATGGTCTCTTAAGTCTTGCATGACTTGGAGCAGTTCATCCATGGTTTCACCTAAACCGACCATTAAACCTGATTTGATCGTGGTATTGGGGTTCATGGTTTTAAAGCGCTTGAGTAGGTCGAGTGAGGCTTGATAATCGGCAGCGGGTCTGGCCTCTTCGTAGAGTCGAGGTACGGTCTCTAAATTGTGATTCAGTACATCGGGAGGGGACTGATTGAGCGTGTTTAAGGCCACGGTGAGTCGTCCTCTAAAGTCGGGCACTAAGGCCTCAATTTGGGTGCTTGGTGCTTGTTGACGAAGGGCAGCAATGCAGGCGGTAAAGTGGGCAGAGCCACCATCACGCAAGTCGTCTCGGTCTACGGAGGTGATGACCACGTAGTTGAGTTTCATCGCTTTGACCGTTTGAGCGAGGTGTGCGGGTTCTTCTTTATTTAAGGCTTTAGGCCGACCGTGTTTAACATCGCAAAACGGGCATTTACGGGTGCAAATGTCACCCATAATCATAAAGGTGGCGGTGCCGTGCCCAAAGCATTCACCTAGGTTGGGGCACGAGGCTTCTTCGCAAACACTGTGTAGCCCTTGTTTTCGTAAAATGGTTTTTAAGGCTTTAACTTTGTGAATGTCTTTGGCTTTAGGCAGTTTGGCTTTGATCCACGCAGGTTTTTTCAGCTTTTTGGCGGTTGGATCAGGGCGATGTTTGAGGGACTTGGTTTTGTATTGCCCTTTAGGCATGGCTTGATTTCGGCTTTTTAAGTTGCCGATTTGTTCGATGCTGATTTCTTGAATTTGTGGAAGGTTTGACATGGTGGGGTCGCAAAACAGGAATTTAATTGCTCACTATTATAAATGAGATGCACCGAGTCGTTTTATTAATATTTGGCTAAGGGCTTCTCCAGCTTGAGCAAGGCTAGGAGGCAGTGTGTTTTGGATTTGCTCAGATACTTGAGTCATTTTCATCTTTGCTAACCCGCATGGGTTAATGAATTTAAAGGGTGATAAGTCCATATTTACATTTAACGCCAGACCGTGGTAGCTTTTTTGTTTGCGAATTTTAAGCCCGAGTGAGGCGATTTTTTGTTGGTTAACGTAAACTCCTGGTGCATCTTGGCGGGCATTGGCGGTAATGCCAAGTTGTTGTAGGTATTCAATGATGCTTTGCTCGATTAAGGTGACGAGTGTTCGCACGCCTATTTGAGCGCGTTTAAGGTCAAATAAAATGTAAATAATTAATTGTCCCGGAGCGTGAAAGGTAATTTGCCCCCCCCTATCGGTTTGTATGACGGGGATATTATTGGTCGGTTGTAGCAGGTGTTTTGCTTTACCGCTTAGCCCTTGGGTAAAGACAGGAGGGTGTTCGACCAGCCATAGTGCATCAGGCGTGTGTTCTTGACGAGACTCGGTAAACTCTTTCATGGCTTGCCATGTGGTTTCGTAAGGTTGCACGCCAAGGTATTGAATTTGAATGGTCATAAATACCAAGTAGAGGGGGGGTATTAAACGCTTTTTAAAGCGTCATTAACACTTCAGGGTGTTTTTTTAAGTCGCCATAAATGCCGTGAATTTGTTCAATGCAGGTTGCGTAAATAACAACATTAACAGAAATGAATTTTTTACCACTTGAGTTGTTAATGGAGATATTTTTGCGCGGGGTTTCGGGTGCGTATTTAACGGCAATCTCATAAACAATATCTATAAATTGATCGCAATTTTTTCCCATCGCTTTGAGTTTGAAGTCGCAGGGAAATTCAATCAGACTTTCATTGTCAGGGGTGTGTAGGTCTTTGGTCATGGTTGCTTCTTAATAAAATCTTGTTTGTATGCTTGGTAATAGGTGTTTATTTTTTTCCAAATAGCCCCGGGTTTTCCTGTTCCTACGGCATGGCCGTTTAAGGTTGTGACGGACAAGGCTTCTTTGGTGGAGCTGGAGAGCCAAATTTCATCGGCCTCATTGAGCATCGCTTCGGTGATGTCTTGTTCAATGAGTGGAATATTATGTGCGCTGGCAATGCGTTCAATCACTTCTCGTGTGATGCCCGGTAACAGTTGGTGGCTGATAGGGGGGGTAAAAATGGTGCCGTCTTTAACCATAAAGGCATTGCTGGCGGTGCCTTCGGTAATCAACCCTTCTCGAGAGACTAAAATGGCATCGTCAGCATTTTGTGCTTTGGCGGCGAGTTTCATCATCACGTTGGGCAGAAGAGTAATGGCTTTGATGTCGCACTTAAGCCAACGAATGTCTTCTAGGGTGATGACGTTGATGCCGTTTTCAATAATATGAGCAGCCACCAGCTTAAGTGGGTTGGTGTAGGCATAGACGGTGGGGGTTAAATTCTCTGCTGGCAGATGGTCGCGTTGCATTTGAATGCCACGGGTGACTTGCAGGTAGATGTATTGATTTTGCCACGGGTGTTTTTCAATGAGGGTGTTCAGTAGGCTAAGCCATTCACTGTCGGTGAGTGGATTGGATATGCTCACGGCCGCTAAGCTGTTTTTTAAGCGTTGTAGGTGTTCTTTAAAACGAAATAGTTGACCGTTATAAACGGGAATGACTTCATATACTCCGTCGCCAAATAAAAAACCACGATCCTGAGTGGAAATTTTTGAATCATTCATGGGCATGAATTTACTGTTTAAGTAAACGGTTTGTTCGGTATGTGGTGAAGGGTTCATAGGCGTTCTCAATTAATCTAAAAAGCTAAATAGGTTGTTAAAAAATAGCTTGAGTTGATCAATCAGTTTTTTAAAAAAAGAACCTTCTTCAACTTCGGACAGTGCCACCAGAGGTCGCTCGGCAATAACGTTATTGCTTAGTGAAATATGAATGGATCCGAGCTCTTGACCGTTTTGAATCGGTGCTTTCAGCTCTGGCTGTATGGTACTTTCGATGATAAGGTTTTTATATTGGCCACGAGGAATGGTCACGTATAAATCCTGTTCTGTTCCTACGCCAATGAGATCACGCGTGCCTTCCCATACGACGGCATCATTTAAGCGTTGTCCTGCGCTGTAAAGCTTATGGGTTTCGAAAAAACGAAAGCCATAATTTAATAATTTTTGTGTTTCTTGAACGCGTTTTTCTGCACCTTTTGCACCTAATATTACACTGATTAAACGGGTTTCATCACGCAAGGCTGAGGCAACAAGGCAGTAACCTGCGCTGCTGGTGTGTCCTGTTTTTAGGCCATCTACGGTAGGGTCTTGCCAAAGCAGTTTATTGCGATTGTATTGAGTAATGCCATTAAAGGTAAATTTTTTCTCGGAGTACCAGCGGTATTCCTCAGGAAACTCGGTAATCAATGCTTTGGTTAGCAACGCTAAATCATGTGCGGTGGTGTAGTGGTCTTCATGAGGCAACCCTGTGGCATT
>JAMOLY010000014.1 GCA_027068835.1 Thiomicrorhabdus sp.
AACTTTATATGTCCGATCGACGTCTTCAGGTATTTCATACTGTTGCAAAAGTAATGAGCTTTACAAAAGCGGCCGAGACATTGCATATGACTCAGCCAGCGGTAACGTTTCAAGTGAAGCAGTTAGAGGACTTTTTTAATACCCGTCTTTTTGATCGTACGCACAATAAAATCACATTGACTGAAGCTGGGAAAGTCGTTTACGACTACTCAGGTCAAGTGCTTGAACTGTATGAAAGAATGAACAGCGATGTGAGGGAGATGACGGGAGAAGTGACAGGTACGCTGGTCGTAGGTGCAAGCACGACGGTGGCAGAATACATGTTACCACGCTTACTTGGAGCCTTTAAAAAGCAGTATGAGGATGTGAACATCCGCCTTCAAGTTGGTAATACCGATGCCATCGTGGCGATGGTTGAAAACAATATGATTGACTTTGGTTTGGTTGAAGCGCCTGTTCGTAATAAAAATTTAGATGTACATATTTGTCGCATTGATGAGATGCAACTGATTTGCCCGAAGGATCATCCTTTGGCAAAACGCGACAAGGTTACGGTGGAGGACATTCGTAAATACGGCTACGTTTCTCGTGAAGAGGGCTCAGGCTCAAGAGCTGTTATTGACACCTATATGAAAGAGCAAGGGATGAGTTACAGTGATTTAAATGTTGTGATGGAACTTGGAAGTCCTGAGGCCGTAAAAATGGCTGTGGAATCCGATGTGGGTATCGCCATTGTATCCAGAACAACCCTGTCTAAAGAGTTACAGTTGGATACGTTAAGTGCGATTCCATTAGACCCGCCTATTTTAAGACCGTTTTCACACATTAAGCAGAAGCATAAGTATCGTCATAAAGCCGTAGGTGAGTTGTTGGAGTTTGCGATGGAGTATTGTGAAGATCGCGCGAAGGAGCTGGGCTTTAGATTACCTAAAGACCAATGAGTTAGAAGTAAACTGTTAAAAAAACCGATTTTTTTATTGTAAAAATTAACAGTAGAAAAGCGGTTTTTTTGTTTTAACGTTTTAAAAAAATGTTTAAAGGTTATCAGAAGCAAATTGAGCAAGGCGTGAACGCTCTCCTTGTTCGAGCGTAATGTGTGCACTGTATTCCCACTCTTTAAAACGGTCTACCACATAGGTTAGCCCTGTTGTGGTTTCGGTTAAGTAGGGGGAGTCAATTTGCCCAATGTTTCCTAAGCAGATCACTTTGCTGCCTGATCCTGAGCGAGTAATCAGTGTTTTCATCTGTTTTGGGGTTAAGTTTTGCGCTTCATCAATGATGATAAACTTGTTTAAGAAGGTTCGTCCGCGCATAAAATTCATGGATTTGATTTTTATACGTTTACTAAGCAATTCTTGTGTGCTTTGAGTCTCCCACTCAGTATTGTCTCCAGAGGTTTGGGTCAGCACTTCTAAGTTATCCATAAGAGCGCCCATCCAAGGGGTCATTTTTTCTTCTTCTGTACCAGGTAAAAATCCTATGTCCTCTCCAACGGGAATGGTTGCACGCGTCATAATAATTTCATTGTAGATGTTTAAATCTAAGGTTTGCTCTAGTGCAGCGGCAAGTGTGAGAAGTGTTTTTCCTGTGCCAGCTACCCCAAGCAAAGAGATAAAATCAATATCAGGATCCATTAAAAAGTTCAGTGCAATATTTTGCTCTGAATTTCGGGCATTTATTCCCCAAACGTTATGGTTGGGTTGTGTGAAGTCCTGCATATACTCTAAAATGGCTTTGCCATTGTGAGTGCTACGAACAATGGCATTAAAGCCAGCATCATTGGTGCTAATGAGGGCTTGATTTGGATACCAGCTATTGTGTTCATCGACGTGCAACTCGTAGAATGTTCGCCCCTCATCTTGCCACGATTTCATTTCTTTACCGTGGGTTTCAAAGAAGTGTTCGTCTAGGGTTTCCCAGCCTCGGTATAGCAGGTCGGCATCTTCGAGTACACGGTCGTTGTAGTAATCTTCAGAGTGTAAGCCGACAGCTGAAGATTTGATGCGCATATTGATGTCTTTGGTAACCAACGTGACATTTCGGTCATGGTGCTTCTCTTTTAAAGCCAGCCCCGTTTGCAATATATGGTTATCGGCTTTATGACTGGGAAGGGAGGGGGGCAGTTCTACCGAGAGAGGTTCTGTTTCAAAAAACAGTGTTCCTAAGTGGATACTGTTTTTATTATGCCCTGGGTGAATGCGTTCTAAGGGCAAGCCTTGTTTAATCTCTTCAAAACTGGCGTTGCAAATAATTTGATCAATTAAGCGATTGGTTTCACGCACGTTACGTGCAACCTCGGACATTCCTTTCTTACCTGCATCGAGTTCTTCGAGTACGGTCATGGAGATAAATACATCATGCTCATCAAAGTTAAAGAGCGCCATTGGATCGTGCATGAGTACATTCGTATCTAAAATAAAGAGTCTTTTTGCTTCATTTGTCATTGTACTGTCTCCAGTGAAAAGAATAGGGGGGGGGGTTATTTGTTGTTTTGATGGATTTGAATGGTTTCGAGTACCTCCTGAGCGTGACCTTTGACTTTAACCTTGCGCCATTCATGAATCAGAACACCTTCAGAGTCAAATAAAAAAGTACTGCGAACAATGCCCATGTACTCAATGCCAAAGTTCTTTTTCAATTGATAAACATTAAAGAGTGCACAAAAAGTACCGTCGGGATCTGAAATGAGTTCAAAATTAAACCCTTGTTTGGTTTTAAAATTATGGTGACGCTTCATGGAATCCATCGAGGCGCCATAGATAACGGTATTAAGTTGCGTAAATTCAGCAAGCCGTTGATTAAAATCTTTGCCTTCTGTGGTACAGCCAGGCGTGCTGTCTTTAGGGTAGAAGTAGATGACGGTATAATGACCCTGTAAATTTTGTTGGGTCAAGGCGCTATCAGCCGTTGTTTCAACCGAAAAATCAGGAAGGGATTGGCCGATGGTAATGCTTGTATTGGATGCACTCATTTAAAATAATCCTACTTATGTGACTAGTTATAATTCAGTATGACAATTTTTAAAATTCTTAGCAACCGCTAAACAGATAAAATACTTAATCAATTGTTTGTACGTTAAGCGGTATTTCTATCTGGGGGTAAGGGTTAGGATTTGGGTAATGGCTTGAAGTGTTGGGGGGGAAAGGGTATATTACACGTTTTATCGTTGCGTTAATTTTTTGGAGAAAATGGCCGTGTTTAGAGGCAGTATGGTGGCGTTAGTCACTCCTATGTACGAGGATGGTTCTGTTGATTTTGAGTCACTTGAAAAACTGATTGAATTTCATGTTCAGTTTAAGACCGATGCCATTGTAACAATGGGCACGACGGGCGAGTCTGCAACACTGGATGTTGAAGAGCATTGTAACGTGGTGCGTTTTGTTGTAGAGAAGGTTAAGGGGCGCATTCCTGTTATTGCTGGAACAGGAGCCAATTCGACCTCTGAGGCCATTCAATTAACCGCCTGTGCAAAAGAAGCGGGTGTTGATGCGTGTCTTTTGGTTACGCCTTATTACAACAAGCCAACACAAGAAGGCTTGTTTTTGCATCATAAAAAAATTGCAGAAACGGTCAGTATTCCTCAAATTCTTTATAACGTTCCTGGGCGAACAGCCGTGGATATGTCACCTGAAACCATTATTCGTTTATCTAAAATAAACAATATTATTGGGGTAAAAGAGGCGACGGGAGAAGTGGGACGTGTTGCACTGATTAAAGCGGGTGTGGACGAAACGTTTGATTTGTACACAGGAGATGATGAAACTGCGATTGCATTTATTTTGGCAGGAGGTCACGGTGGTATTTCTGTTACAGCAAATGTGGCACCTCAACAAGTACACGATGCGTATGACGCAGCTTTGGCAGGCGATGCTGAAAGAGCGCATGAATTAGATCGTCCATTACGCGCCATACATCGTGATATTTTTATTGAATCGAATCCTATTCCCGTTAAATGGGCGCTGGTTAAAATGGGGTTAATGGAAGCGGGCATTCGTCTGCCTCTTACACCGCTTTCTACCGCGTGTCAGCCGATTGTGCTCAAAGCATTGAAAGACGCTGGCATTCAAGTAACGTAAATTATTTTAAAGGTTCCACAGGGTTATGCACCTATCTAAACAAATTGTTTTTATTTCGGCCTCTCTAAGTATTTTAGGTTTAAGTGGTTGTTCAATGTTTCAAAGTTCTGAAAACACTTATCAAAGTAATTATCGAGACAGTGAAACGGAGATGGTTCAGACGCTTGAAATGCCGCCAAATCTGTTTAACCCAGGTAAGGCGAAAAATTTATTAGCGATAAAAACTTCAGAACAAGCATCAGATAATAGTGCCGAACAAGAGGGTGAACGCCAAATTCCTAGTTTTAGCTCAGATGGCTTATCAATCAAATCCAATTTATCTGAACGCTGGTTAGAGATTGATTCCACAAACAGTGAGCAAGTTTGGTCAAATGTAAAACAGTTTTTACAGCGTTTTGGATTTGCGATTGCAGAAGAGCGTAAAGACATCGGTGTTTTAAAAACTGAATATCTTAAGCGTACAGAATTAGTGCCTATGGGTGATATTGGACTCATTACCAAAATGTTAAACAGTTGGCGTCCCGAATTGGCAGAAGGCATTTATGATAAGTTTGTTGCACGGGTAGAAACGGATAAAGAGGCATCCGTAACGCGCGTGTATTTAAGCCACCACATGCTGTATTCGCCAGAAACCAATGAAGCGTTAGGTGCAACAGAGCGTTGGAAAATAAAACCTTACCGTCCTGAGATGGAAGCGCAAGCATTGTATCAAGCGATGGTCTTTTTAGGTGCGAGCAGTGAAAAGGCACTGGCTCAGTTAAAAGTAACAGAGCAAATGGTTGAGTTGGTTGAAGGCGAAGAGTTTAGCCATCTCGTTTTACGTGCAAATCTAGATAAAAGCTGGAGTTATTTGCAAGCGATGATTTATCGTGCCGATTGGCAAATTGTTAAAACAAGCGTTGCTCAGCATGAGCTTTGGGTTACAGTCCCTGATGTGATACAGCAAGAAAAATCTTTCTTAAGCAGCTTGGCTTTTTGGAAACGTTCAGAGCAACAAGATTTACCCAGTGTGGTTAAACTGAAGCTCAGCTCGTCGGAGGATGAGCCTGATAAAACCGATTTAACGGTTCAAGCATCTGAAAGTGATTCGCCATTAAAAGGGTCACAGAGACGTTATATCTTTGAAAGTCTTGGGTTACTCGCGCAATAATTTTTATAAAATTCGAATTAATTAGACCGTTTTTCAGCCCTCTTTTATTTGAGGGTTTTGTTTTTTAAAGGACAAATATAATGCAAATAATTTGGGGTAACACCGCCCACTCAGCCTACCGATTAAATCAACTGTTAACAAAACTTAAAGCGGTCAGTGACATTACAGCCATTCGTTCACAATTTATCTATTTTGTGGATCTAGAGGGTGAGTTATCTGCAACGGAGCGTTCGCATCTCAGTATTTTATTAAATGGTTCAGAACAAGATATCACTGCTGAAATAACCATCGACAGTTGTATTGTAACTCCGCGTTTAGGTACGATTTCGCCTTGGTCATCAAAAGCAACAGACATTACTAAAACGTGTGGTATTGAGCATGTTCAGCGAATTGAACGCGGTGTGGTTTACTTTTTTGATGGCGTTTCAAATGATGAAAAAGCCACGGTTGAAACTTTGTTGCATGATCGTATGATGGAGCAAGTCTCTTATGATGTCAGTGTACTGGAAGGCTTGTTTTCTCATCAAACGCCTAAAGCATCTCAAGTGGTGGATGTGTTAGCAGGGGGGATAGACGCTTTAGTTCAGGCCAATATTGAGATGGGACTCGCATTGAGTTTGGATGAAATTGATTATTTAGTAGATGCCTTTAATGGTTTAAAGCGTAACCCTGTTGATGCCGAGCTAATGATGTTTGCACAAGCCAACTCCGAGCATTGTCGTCACAAAATTTTTAACGCGGACTGGACGATTGATGGCCAAGACAAACCGCACTCTCTTTTTGGCATGATTCGTAATACATTTAAGAAAAACCCAGAAGGCGTTTTATCTGCTTATAGCGATAATGCGGCTGTGTTAGAGGGGGCAGACGCAACCCGTTTTTTTCCCAACCCAGAATCTAATATTTATCAAACACACCAAGAGCCTGTGCATTTTCAAATTAAAGTAGAAACGCATAACCACCCAACCGCTATTTCACCATGGCCAGGTGCCGCCACTGGAGCGGGGGGAGAAATTCGAGATGAAGGTGCAACAGGCTGTGGTTCTAAACCCAAATCGGGCTTAACAGGTTTTACGGTTTCTAACTTAAACATTCCTGGCTTTAAACAGCCTTGGGAGCGTGACTACGGCAAACCTTCTCGTATTGTATCGCCGTTTGAAATAATGATTGAAGGCCCTTTAGGAGCCGCAGGGTTCAACAATGAATTTGGTCGTCCCGCCATTAATGGTTACTTTCGTACCTATGAGAATGCATTGGTCACCCATGATGGCATTGAGATGCGCGGGTATCACAAGCCAATTATGTTGGCGGGTGGTTTAGGCAATATTCGAGACGAACATGTGCTAAAAGGAGACATTCCTGTCGGGGCTAAATTAGTGGTCTTAGGAGGCCCTGCAATGCTGATTGGACTGGGGGGCAGTGCCGCCTCTTCGGTAGACAGTGGTGCGGGTTCTGAAACCTTAGATTTTGCCTCGGTACAGCGTGAAAACCCAGAAATGGAGCGCCGAGCGCAAGAAGTGATTGACCGTTGTACCTATTTAGGCAAAAACTCCCCCATTGCTTCCATTCACGATGTGGGTGCAGGAGGACTCTCTAATGCGTTTCCTGAGTTGGTGAATGACAGTGGGCGGGGGGCTATTTTTGACTTACGTGCAATTCCGAATGATGAGCCAGGCATGTCTCCAATGGAAATTTGGTGTAACGAGTCACAAGAGCGTTATGTGATTGCTATTTTTGCCGACCAAATTGAGCAATTTGAAGCCATCTGTCAACGTGAACGTTGTCTGTACGCCATTGTCGGGGAGGCCACCGAAGCGCAAGAATTGATCGTGAATGATACGGTGTTTGAAAATAATCCTGTTGAAATGCCTCTTAGTATTTTATTGGGTAAACCGCCCAAAATGCACCGTACCGCAGAGACACGTTCACTGCCTCAAGCGGGTTTTGAAACCGCTACGTTGGACTTTAAAGAGGTGACTGAGCGTCTATTAAAATTGCCTACTATTGCCAGTAAAAGCTTTTTAATTACGATTGGTGACCGTTCAATTACCGGCATGGTTACACGAGACCAGATGGTTGGACCATGGCAAGTTCCTGTGGCCAATGCGGGCGTTACCTGCTCCGACTACACAGGGTATACCGGAGAAGCGATGGCTTCTGGTGAACGTCCTCCCGTTGCATTAATTAATCCCGAGGCTTCTGCTCGTTTAGCAATTTCAGAAGCCATTACCAATATAGCGTGTGCCAAAATTGAATGCATGAGTGACATTAAACTTTCCGCTAATTGGATGTCGGCCGCAGGACACCCCGGTGAAGATTCGGCGCTTTATGCCGCCGTAGAAGCCGTGGGTTTAAAGCTTTGCCCTCAGTTAGGCATTGCCGTACCTGTGGGCAAAGATTCCATGTCGATGAAAACGGTATGGGAAGAAGAGGGGGATTCAAAAGCCGTTATTTCACCGATGTCGGTTAATATTACCGCTTTTGCTCCCGTTGAAGATGTTCGCAAAACCGTCACGCCACAATTGCGTACCGATATGGGAGAGACCGAATTATTAGTGGTTGACTTAGGTCGAGGACAAAATCGTATGGGTGGCAGTTGTTTGGCTCAGGTTTACAACCAAATAGGGGATGAAGCGCCCGATTTGGATCACGCTAAAAACCTGTCAAGTCTCTTTAGATCCATACAAAGACTGTTAAAAAATGATTTAATCTTAGCCTACCATGATCGCTCGGATGGAGGCTTGTTGGTAACCTTGTTGGAGATGGCATTTGCAGGGCACTGTGGTCTAAAAGTTGATGTATCTGCGTTAGGTTCTGAACCAGTTTCGGCGATGTGTTCCGAAGAAATTGGCGTAGTCATTCAGATCAAAACAGCCGATAAAGAGAAAGTGAAAACCATTTTTTCAGACTTTCAATTAACGTATTGGACGCACTGGATTGGAACAACCTCTGAGACGGATCAAATTGAGATTGTCTCACGAGACAAGTCTTTATTATCAATGCCACGTAAAGTATTGCAAGGGTGGTGGTCAGAAACCTCTTATCGCATGCAAGCGTTGCGTGATAATCACCTGTGTGCAAAGCAGGAATTTGATGCCATTGACGATGATGAAAATACCCACATTGCACCCATTGTCACCTTTAATATGCAGCATGATATTACCGCTGAATTTGAAGGTAAATCAAGGCCAAAAATTGCTATTTTGCGTGAGCAAGGCGTAAATGGTCAGCAAGAGATGGCAGCCGCATTTGATCAAGCAGGTTTTGAGTCGGTAGATGTACACATGACCGATATTCTCTCAGGACGAGTACAGTTGACAGAATTTAAAGGACTGGTGGCATGTGGTGGCTTCTCTTACGGTGATGTATTAGGTGCAGGTCGCGGTTGGGCTAACTCCATTTTATTTAATGCGCGTGCCCGCAATGAATTTGAAACCTTTTTTAATCGTCAAGACACCTTTACTTTAGGGGTTTGTAACGGTTGCCAGATGTTATCAAATTTGAAAGAAATTATTCCTGGGGCTGAAAGCTGGCCTGCGTTTGTACGCAATGAGTCTGAGCAGTTTGAAGCACGTTTCTCACAGGTTGAAATTCAAAAATCTCCCTCTATTTTATTAGCAGGAATGGAGGGGACACGTATTCCCGTTGCCGTAGCACACGGTGAAGGCCGAATGGCATTTGGAACTGGATCGGCTCAGGATGTTGAAGGCCTAGTTGGGTTACGATATGTGGATGCAAAAGGTCAGCCTACTGAGCGTTACCCATTTAATCCAAATGGAACCGAAGGCGGAATGACAGGGCTAACCACAACGGATGGTCGCGTCACGATTATGATGCCTCATCCTGAGCGAGTTTTTAGAACTGTACAAAACTCATGGCATCCTGAGGACTGGGGAGAGGAAGCCCCTTGGATGCGTTTGTTTAAAAATGCACGTAAATGGGTGGGGTAATCTAAATTAAACAGGCGTTAGGTCTTTTAGCGAAAGAGTTGAAAACAATGAATTGCTATAAAATTATCTAGGACAGCCCCAATTATTTTAGTGGGTGGTTTTACTCGCACAGATACGACTTAATATTAAAAATTAAATTTTTCACAAAAGAGTGAAATACATGCATAGATAGAAAATAAATTTCTTACACAAGTTATTGAGACAACTAGAAAAAGTTTAAAAAAGATAGCCTCATCTATAAGGTGTTGTTGTCTTTTTTAGTTTTTGTATTTGGGCTAAAGAACGGTTCTTTCAGCTATTCTTTTATTAATAATGTAGGGTTGAAGTTTTATTTTTTTTAGTTAGGCTACTCGCTTGAGTGCTCGCAGAGTAATTATAAAAATGTTTATCGTTAAAGGTTTTAACCATAAAACGAAGGTGTAAAGAGAGTCATGACAAATAAAAAGATCAATACAAATCCAGAAATCGATCAAAACGTTGCACAAAAAGTAGATCATGGTTCTGCCGCATTTGTAGCGAAATATGCAGGTCGGGATATTCAAGCGGGTGTGATTACTGCCACAATGGCAATTCCACTGTCTATCGGTATTGCTATGATGTCCGATTATCCCATTCAAGTAGGGCTTGCGACCGTTGCATTTGCTTCGTTTATTGGTTTCTTATATGCTTGGTTTCGCCCTGGTAACTATATTGGTGCCCCTGGTATTGCTGCGGGATTAGCGCCCATTCTTGCCATGGGGGTGGCCACGTTTGGTATTGAAAACATGGCGTTTATTATTTTTATGACCGCAACTTTTCAAGCGCTGATTTGGCGATTTAACTGGCAACGGTACTTGCTAATGGCGGTTCCACCTTATTTAGTGGAGGGCTTGTTGGCGGGGATTGGATTAAAAATTGCCTTAAAATTTTTACCTTTTTTATGGATGTTGCCTGTCGGTGTTGCGGTGAGCGAAGATTTTTGGAATGACTCACGGATTCAGGTCATTATTTTATCGATCATTGGCGCAATGATGTTCTTAGCTTTGTTTAAGAAATTTAAAGACACCAAGCCTGCATTGCCGTATTTTGCCTTGATTGTGTTTGGTATTGTGGCGGCTCAGTTTATTGAGCTTAAAATGCTGATGGTAGAAGATGTGGGTTTAGAGCTTAGATTACCTATTCCAGAATTTGAGTCGTTGTATTTGTGGGTATATGCTATCTTTTTTTCGTTGATGCTTGCGGTGGTGGATGTTATTGAGCAGGTGATGAGTAATGCAGCGATTGAAAAAATTGACCCATTAAAACGTCCTTGCAATTCAAACAACTCACTCTTATCTATTTGGGTTTCTAACATGGGATCTAGTTTTTTTGGTGGAATGACCAATCTTGACGGTTTGGCAAAATCTTCGACCAACCGTTTAGCGGGTGCGTATACCAAGTTTTCAGTATTAATCATTGGTATATTGATTGCCTTCTTTGTTTTTAATGTCCAATATTTAGACAACCTACCATATTTTGCATTGGCCATTATTATGACCTTTGTAGGCATTAAAATGGTACTTGGATTACTGCATGTTGCCACATACGGCCCTTATGCCGTTTTACTGGCAACCGTTTGTGGTTTGCTGGTTTTTCAGGTGGGTATTTTTGAAGGGCTAATTATTACATTGATTATTCATGCGGTGATTAGTTATGTGATTTTTTCAAAAATTGAGCGTATGCCAGCAGGTACGATCGTGAGTAAATATTTTCAAAAATTTAAAAATGATGAAAATGAGATAAATTAATCTTGAATGAGAAAGGTTTGAATAAAGAAGGCTGTGAGTTAGCGTATTATTTTTTTCTCTCATTGAGGCTACGAATTCAACTTAAAGCTCCGTAAACAACCCAAGCTGGCGGTTTTTTTGGACTTGATGGGCGCTGAAGAGTCGTCCATTCATTGCGATGTATACGCCTGAACTGGCAAGTTGTACTGCCATGAGAGCTGAGCCTAAGTTAAAGCTGGCGTCGGAATGACTGAGCATAAAAGGGCGCATTGCGCCCGTTAATACGATGGTTTTGTGTTTGAGTTTTGGGTGTTGGTTTAAGACTAGGGCGGTATTGACCATGGTGTCTGTGCCGTGGGTGATGACAATGGTGTGTTGTGGCGTGTCAATGCACGCTTGGCAGATGCGTTCGCGATCTGTATCGGTGAGTTCTAGGCTGTCTTTTTGCATTAACACGGTGGTTTCTATGGCCAAGGTTGTATTGGCTTCTTGCAGCATGAGTGGTAAGTGTGTGGCAGGAAACATCAGCTCGCCAGTGGTGGTTTGGTACTGCTTATCCAGCGTGCCACCTGTTACAAACAGTTGGATAGGGGGGGGAGAATTTTGTATTCTCAGGTCTGTTTGTGGCATCTCGTCTCTCCTGGTTTTTGGCTCTTATAAATTTTAAGGCTGTCTTAATATACCTGTTACGATGCCTAAAATTTCAATGTCGGCATTTTTTAAAATAATGGGTGGCATTTCTGGGTTGGCGGGTTGTAAACGAACGCCTTCCTTTTCAATGTAGAGCTTTTTCATGGTGACTTCTTCGTTGTTAATGCGTACCACAACCGACTCTCCATTTTCGGCCGATGAGCGGCGCTCGATAATGACAATATCGCCACAATGAATGTTTTCATCAATCATCGAGTTACCCTTAACCCGTAACGCAAAGGTCTCTTTTTTAACCATGCTAATGGGCACGGAAACGGTGTCGTAATCCATCTCCATTTGAATGGGTTCTCCAGCGGATGTCCAGCCCAATAATGGGATTTGTATAAACTCGGTGTCCATGAGTTCAATAGGCGAGTCGCTGGCATTCTCTAATATGGTAAGCTGTGTTTTTTGATTGCGTTTTGGGATTAAATAGGCAATATTTGACATGATTAAAACCTTGTTAAATAAGTTTAATGTTTGATTGTTATTCGTTGATTGGTAACACTTTTTTGAACGGCTTTATGTCTACTTTATCATAAACACCCGCGTCTATGTAAGGGTCTTTAGATGCCCATTGTTGTGCGGCCTCTAATGAATCAAATTCAGCCACAATTAAACTGCCTGTAAACCCAGCATCGCCTGGGGTGTCACTGTCTATGGCTGGGTTAGGTCCGGCAAGAATTAGGCGACCTGCATCATTTAGAGCGGTTAAGCGGGCAATGTGTTCAGGACGTGCTTTGGCTCGTAATGGAAGGCTATTTTTAACATCGTAAGCAAAAATGGAATATAGCATTTTATTTTGTACTCTTTTGGGAATCAGGCGTGTCGGTTGTAGGCATTGATTTTATCTTATTTGATGAGGGTTCGGTCGCTTCTACAGTGTTATTTTTTTGGTTGTTTTCACGGGCTTCTGTTGATTTAGCGTCAAGATCATTTGGTTCAAGGTCGTCCATATGGCGATGAATGTAAAGACCTTGCAATAAAATAAAGACAATCGTCATCATCATTAAGCCAAAGACTTTAAAATTGACCCAAGTGTCGGTATCGTAATTAAAGGCAACGTAGAGATTGGCGACACCAGAGAGCACAAAAAAACCAATCCATAGCCAGCTTAACCGTGACCAAACCTGTTCTGGCAGTTCAATCATACTGCCCATCATACGTTGAATAATCGGCTTTTGACCTATATAGTGGCTCCCTAGAAAGACAATGGCAAAGCCCCAGTTTACAATTGTAGGTTTCCACTTAATAAAGGCTTCATCTTGTAAAATGAGTGTAAGCCCACCCAAAAGTACAACTAAGACTAAGGTAATGATGTGAAGTTTTTCAACACGTTTGTGCTTGATGTACAAATAGGCCACTTGAACAATGGTGGCAAGAATAATCACCAAGGTGGCGGTGTAAATATCATACATTTGATACGCGATAAAAAAGAGTACAACGGGAAATAGATCAAAGAGTAGTTTCATGTAAGTGGCTTTGTTCGTAAATAAAGCCTAGAATTTTATACGTATTTAGCCTCAATGAACAGTAACGGATTGTAAATAAAATATGAAAATGGATTTTCACTGCCATACCACAGCCTCCGATGGTGCGTTATCACCGCAGCAATTGATTGATTTAGCTCAAAAGTATGACGTTAAGTGCCTTGCCATTACCGATCACGACACCACCGCAGGGTATGAGGAGGCCTTGAAATATGCAGCACAAAACAATATACAACTGATATCAGGCGTTGAGATCAGTTGCGAATGGCGTGGCACAACTATCCACGTTGTTGGATTGGATGTGGATGTTACCCACACAATGTTGCAAGAAGGACTGGCGGGGATTCGTACTACCCGCTGGGAGCGAGCGCATGAAATGATTGCCAAGCTAAATGCTCGGCATGACTTTAACGTAGAAGGGTTAACCTCAAAAATAGAAACGATGGTAGGAGAGGGCGTGGTCGGGCGTGGTCATTTTGCGCAACTGCTTATTGAAGAGCGTTTGGTAAAGGACGCAGGGCAAGCGTTTGATCGCTATCTTAAAAAAGGTCGAGTGGGTTATGTAACACAGGCGTGGCCACTACTGGCGACGGTGGTTGAGTGGATTACGCAAGCGGGTGGCGTGGCGGTTATTGCACACCCTAAGGTTTATAAAATGACCAGTCGTAAGTTGAATGCACTGATTGACGATTTTAAACACGCAGGTGGGCAAGCCATTGAAGTGGTAAATCAACCACGGCACTCTGCAGACATCATGGGTATGGCCGATCGTGCTAATGCCCATGACTTATACGGCTCCATTGGCTCTGACTTTCATCGCCCTGAACACAATTGGCGTGGGCTGGGTTGGTTGGCACCGCTGCCTGATAAGGTAAAACCTGTTTGGACACTGTTTAAGGAGCCTCCTTTAACATGCGTAAACGCGGTATAATTAAGACGATTTATAAGTAGAGTTACATTTTGTTGTGAATAAAATATTATCAAACCCATGTGCTTACATTAGCGTACACCCAGACAACCCTCAAAAACGAGGGCTGGCGCAAGCGGTCGACATCTTAAATAAGGGGGGGCTGATTGCCTACCCAACTGAGTCTGGTTACGCTTTAGGTTGCTTACTGGACAGTAAAAAAGGGGTGGAAATTATCCGCTTTATTCGCCGGTTAGACGATAAGCATGATTTTACGCTTATGTGTCGTGATTTAAGCAATTTATCGGAATACGCGAAAGTGGGCAATACGCAGTTTCGTTATTTAAAAAGCCATTTGCCTGGTGCATATACCTTTATTTTACCTGCCAGCCGTGAAGTGCCTAAGCGATTGCAGTCGCCTAAGCGTAAAAATATTGGCTTACGTGTCACCCCTAATATTGTCACCAATGCATTATTGGCGTATTTTGATACACCGTTAATTACCGCCTCGCTTATTTTGCCAGAAGAAGAGTTACCCATGACCGACGGCTGGAGCATTCAAGAAGAGCTGGGGCATATTTTAGATGCCGTTTTGGACGGTGGCTACAGTGGGTTTGAACCTACTACGGTGATTGATTTTACCGAAGACGAGCCAGTATTGCTTCGTCAAGGACAAGGAGAGTTTTTAAATTGATGGGATTAGCCGAGCTTACCTTAATACAAAAAATAGCGGTAGGGGCGTTGCCCGTAATTCTTGCTATTACAGTACACGAATTTGCCCACGGTTGGGTGGCTTCTAAGTTTGGTGATCAATCGGCCAAAATGTTAGGGCGCTTGACCTTAAATCCAATTAAACACATTGACCCGATTGGTACGATTTTAGTACCGATTGTATTGCTAATATTTACAGGGTTTGTGTTTGGCTGGGCAAAACCTGTGCCAGTGAACGCCAATAATTTTAAATCGCCCAGTACCGATATGGCTTGGGTGGCCATTGCAGGGCCTATTTCTAATTTTTTAATGGCCTTTGGTTGGGCGGTGGTGTTAAAAATAGGATTTTTGGTGCAAGCTAGCACGCCCGAGGTAGGGCAGTTTTTAATTTACAGTGGCGTAATTGGTGTAAGCATCAATTTAATTTTAGGTATTCTTAACTTACTGCCTATTCCCCCATTGGATGGCAGTCACATTGCCTCAGCATTTTTATCTAAACGATTGGCTTGGCAATTTAATCGCATTGCACCCTATGGCTTTTTTATCTTAATTGGTCTGATGCTACTCGGGTTGCTTACGCCATTAATTATGGGGCCTTTTAACATGGCAAAAGGGCTTCTTTATACCATGGTTGGTCTTTAAAATTTCTCCCCCCCCCCTTACATAAAATTAAGAGAATAAGATGGCATCGTCAACTTCCACCAACAGTGAAAAACTTCAAAAAATTTTAGCCCGAGCAGGATTCGGTTCAAGACGTTCGGTTGAACCGTTGATTGCTGAAGGGCATGTAAAGGTCAATGGGCGTGTTGCAACACTGGGTGATCGCGCCACGGCCGACGATCGTATTATGGTTAAAGACCGCTTGGTTAAAGAGTCTCGTCTTGAAAAACAACCCACCAAAGTTATTTTGTACAACAAGCCAGAAGGGCGTATTTGTACTCGCAATGATGAAAAAGGGCGGGAGACGATTTTTGAACAACTGCCACGTATTATTAATGGGCGTTGGATCAGCATTGGACGTTTGGATTTGAACACCAGTGGGTTGATGATCTTGACCAATAACGGCGAGCTTGCCAACCGCATGATGCATCCATCGTATGAGATGGAGCGAGAGTATACCGTTCGAGTGTTTGGTAACGTAACCGATGAAACCCTTAAAAAAATGATAAAAGGCGTGACATTAGAAGATGGCGTTGCTCGCTTTACCCGCATACAAAAAATGCAACAGGCTGATGAAGGGCAAAACAAATGGTTTCGGGTCACCCTAAAACAGGGGAAATACCGCGAAGTACGTCGAATATGGGAGTCACAAGGGCATCCTGTGAGCCGGCTGCACCGTATGCGTTATGGTCTGTTTACCATTCCTAAAAACTTACGAAAGGGCAAAACCGAGGAGCTTTCATGGAAGCAAGTCAACCAACTGCTTAATTCGGTAGAGTTAAAAGAAGAAGCGCGTCCCGACATGCGCAGTCAGCAAGGGCGAATTAAAACCACCGAAAGGCAAGCCAAAGCGATGAATAAACAGTTTGGACGCAAACAAAAAACCATTCACGATTTAAGCGATGGCAAAGGGCGCACTAGACGAGGAGGGCGACGTTAACCGTGAACGGAACATCCCAACAAAGTGCAGAACAGAATGAATTGCATAATCCGAATAATCAGTCCATTCAGCGGCAAGCGATTGAGCAACTGCCCTCCTACTTAGCCGATCAAATTGCCGCAGGCGAAGTGGTTGAGCGTCCCGCCTCCGTAGTGAAAGAGCTGTTGGAAAACGCATTGGATTCAGACGCAACGTCCATTGAAATCCATATTGAAGAGGGGGGGGAGAAATCCATTGTAGTCTCCGATAATGGCGCAGGCATCCCCAAAGACGAACTGGCTTTAGCCGTAAGCCGACACGCCACCAGTAAAATCAAAACAGGCTCCGACCTTGCTGCCGTTGCCACGCTTGGGTTTCGGGGTGAAGCGCTTGCCAGTATCAGCTCCGTTTCCCGTTTTGAAATCGTGAGCCGTCATCAATCCGATAAAGCCGCATGGCAACTCAGCTCAGAAGGCGAGGGACGCTGGAGTGATTTAAAACCCGCCGCAGGCAATGTGGGCACACGGGTTACAGTGGCCGATCTGTTTTTTAATACACCTGCCAGAAAAAAGTTTTTACGCGCTGCAAAAACCGAATTTACTCATATAGACCAATTGGTTAAGCGGGTTATGTTAAGTCGTTCCAGCATTGGTTTTAAGTTGGTTCACAACCAAAAAGTGGTGCGACAAGTACAGGCCGTTACCGACCAAGCCAGCTTAATTAAGCGACTGAGTCAGCTTATGGGGCAACCGTTTGTAGAGCAGTCACTGAAAATAAATTGCGAAGCGCAAGACATCCGCCTAACAGGTTGGGTTGGGTTGCCCACCTTTAATCGCAGTCAAACTGACATGCAGTATCTATTTGTAAACGGTCGTATTGTACGAGACCGCTTACTCTCCTACGCGGTAAAACAAGCTTATGCCGACGTACTGTACAACGGCCGTCATCCCGCTTATCTACTGTTTCTTGAAATTCCCAACGAATTAGTGGACGTAAATGTTCACCCCGCAAAATACGAAGTACGTTTTGCCAATGGGCGCTGGGTGTATGACTTTTTACGCCGTTCCGTGCGTGATTTTGTGGCAAAACCCGTGGCATCCGAAACAGGCAGTGGTGTATCGTTTAATCAAGTGTTGTCACCGTTTACCAACCAAGGCATTTCACAACAAGACGCGCAAACTGCCATGGCGTTTCAACAGCCGCTTCAATCGTCGCGCTCTAATGCTAACCTACAGCAAGTTATTGACCAACGGCGACAAGGGGTTGGCATCGCAGAACCGTTTGCAGGTTACGACCCAACACAAGGTGCCAACGCACATTATTCCGAACCAAGCTTGCAAGCCGAAGCAGACCCCAATGTTCCACGATTAGGATTTGCCAAAGCACAACTGCACGGTGTGTATATTTTGGCTGAAAATCAGCACGGTTTGGTATTAGTCGATATGCACGCCGCACACGAGCGCGTGGTGTACGAACGCTTTAAAAAACAGTGG
>JAMOLY010000015.1 GCA_027068835.1 Thiomicrorhabdus sp.
GTCAACATTAATGACTCGGTTGGAACATTACCAGAACGATTGGTATCGGAACGATAACCAATTTCAGCGGTACGGATTTGATCGACGTTGACAATACGAACGCTTTCAATCGGATAAGGAATATGCCAATGTGGTCCCGCTTTGGTCTCTTCAACAAACGAACCAAACTGAGTCACCACTCCACGCTCGGCAGGATCGACAATATAGATACCAGATAGGAGCCAAACGGTTCCAATGACACCAAAAATAACCGAACCACCTACTCCGCCGATGCCTCCGCCACCTTTTTTGCCAAATTTATCACTGGCACCACCAAAAATTTTCTGAGCTTTTTTTAATAACTCATCTATATCATCATTTTTTTGGTTTTTAGGCGGTTTTTGATCACCACCACTGTTTTTTCCTGAGTTACCCCAAGGATCCTGCCCAGACTTACCGGGTTCATTCCAAGCCATTCAAACATCTCCATGTTTCGTGCAAATTTTTTTAAAGAATTATCTAAATAAATCCTTTAAAAACCGCATCAATCAAAGTGATCTGCATTTTTACAGACACGATTCCTCATATTCTAGTGAGATTACGACTAAAAGTCACCTATTAAAATAATTTATAACCAAGTATTTTAAAAATCACACATCCAAAACGTTAGCTTGAATCAATTCTGGCCAATTTTTAACCAACTGCCATTCCTGTTCAGTCAATGACATTTTAAATAAACTGTTGCCCTCTTCATCAAACCCTTCATCCAAAATAGAACCTAATGAATACAGCTCAGCACGTCGCTTACCTGCATCCACTTTCAGCGTTAACGTCACCGTTAAAAATGCACCTTTAAAGAAAGAAGCAACCGAATCCAATAGCAAATCAATGCCTGCACCGCTTTGTGCAGAAATCCAAACCCGCTGAGGAATACCTTCAGAATTACGATCCACTTTTGCAGGAACCGCAGGTTCAAGGCGGTCTATTTTATTAAAAACAATTAACTGCGGTACGGATTCAGCCCCCACCTCTCGAATCACCTCATGCACATCTTCAATTTTTTCTTCTCGATGTACGTCTGATGCATCCACTAAATGCACTAACAGATCCGCTTCACGCGTCTCTTCCAACGTAGAACGAAATGCCGACACCAAGTCATGAGGAATATGACGAATAAAGCCAACCGTATCGGCAAAAATAACCCGACCCGCACCAGGCAAATGTACGCGGCGCAAGGTTGAATCCAGCGTTGCAAACAATCGATCTTCGGCATACACCCCTGCCGAGGTCATTTGATTAAACAGTGTTGACTTACCTGCATTGGTGTACCCAATAATGGTAATGACTGGAATATCTGTTCGTTTACGTGCTTCTTGACCCAAGCCCCGTTGCTTACGCACCTTCTCAATTTTTCGCTCTAACGATTTAATCCGCCCTTGCACCAAACGCCTATCCGATTCAAGCTGCGTTTCACCCGGGCCTCGCGCACCAATGCCACCTTGTCGATCTAAATGTGTCCAGCCTTTTACCAAGCGAGTAGACATTCGCTTAAGCAACGCCAGTTCAACCTGTAACTTTCCTTCATGCGAACGTGCTCTTTGTGCAAAAATATCTAAAATCAATCCAACCCGATCCAGCACTTGGCACTGAACCAATTCAGATAAATTACGTTCTTGTGCTGGCGTTAGCGCATGATTCACAATCACCACATCGGCTTCATGCAACTCAACCGCTTGCTGAATCTCCTCTGCCTTTCCTTTTCCCACAAAATATTTAGAGTCGGGTCTTTGACGCTTTGTGCCTAACAATGTACACACTTCCGCACCCGCAGAATCCACCAACTCATAAAACTCATCCAAATCTTCACGGTCTGATTCATGATAAAAATCGACATGAACCAATACCGCTTTTTCTAATTCTCGCCGCTCAAGGCGATCAAATAATTCCATACTGTCGTATTTCTCTCTATCAATTTCTTATATACAAAAAAAATCCCCCCCCTTGTTCTTTACCTACGCACAATACGTTCCATAAAAAACAAGGGGGGGGATTTTTTTTTGGTAAAAATAAAATAATTCAAACTTACTCAGAAAACGCTTTCATATCAGAGGAGTCTTCATAAAGTTTAGGGTCTCGTGCAGGCACAATAGTTGAAATTGCGTGCTTATAAACCATCTGTGTCACACTGCTTCTTAACAGCACCACAAATTGATCAAATGAATCAATCTTGCCTTGTAACTTAACGCCATTCACTAAATAAACCGACACACTAATACGTTCTTTACGTAATGCATTCAAATAAGGATCTTGAATGGGCAGTGCTTTAGGTGCTTTTTTATGTTCCATTGTATTTTCCAATGTTTTAATTATTCGAACCATTCTATTCGAGGAACGCCTCACAGTAAATAGCCAAAGAAGTGATGATTTTGTTCTTTATTGCCTAATATGACATTTAAGAACATGCGAACCTTGTCATACCGCTTTATACCCTAACCTCCAGATATAAACGTAAAAAATAGTTCTGCAACAATTAAGTGTTTATTCTATTCTGTAACCCAAATTCCCAGATAGAAATGCGAATTCGAGTGTAACTTATCCGCCGACATAAACACAAAAATGGCATAATATAGCCACTTTAATCCATTGAAAATAATTAACTATGAAAACACTGACCCTTACCCGACCAGACGATTGGCACTTACATCTACGCGATGGTGCGGTTCTCAATAATTTAGTGCCTGCCACCGCGCGTACGTTTGAACGTGCCATTATTATGCCCAACCTTGTTCCGCCCGTGACCACTACCACGTTGGCACTGAGTTATCGTGAGCGTATTTTAGCGGCAAGACCGGCTGGTAGCTCTTTTCAGCCGTTGATGACTCTCTATCTCACCAACAATACCCTCCCTGAAGAAATTCATGTAGCCAAAGCGTCTGGGCATATTTATGGATGCAAACTCTATCCTGCGGGCGCCACCACCAACTCCGACAGTGGCGTGACCGATGTTGCCAATATCTATCCTGCACTTGAAGCGATGCAAGAGGTTGGCCTTCCCTTACTGGTGCACGGAGAGGTAACGTCAGCAGATGTTGATATTTTTGATCGTGAAGCACGCTTTATCGAAACCGTATTGGAGCCGTTATTACAGCGTATGCCCAATCTACGCGTGGTGTTTGAACACATTACCACGGCCGATGCCGCTGAATTTGTTCGCGGTGCCAATCAGAATGTTGCCGCGACCATTACCGTACAGCACTTAATGTTAAATCGTAATGATATGTTGGTGGGTGGCATTCGCCCTCACTACTACTGTTTGCCAGTCTTAAAACGTGAGCGTCATCGTCAAGCGTTAGTGGCCGCCGCCATTAGCAACAGTGGTAAGTTTTTTCTGGGTACAGACAGTGCGCCACACAGTCAATGCAAAAAAGAGAACGCCTGTGGTTGTGCGGGGATTTACACTGCTCCAGCGGCGCTTGAGTGGTATGCCGAGATCTTTGAAGACGCAGGCGCTTTAGATAAATTAGAAGGGTTTGCCAGTCATTATGGACCCGACTTTTACAACTTGCCACGTAACAGCGACACGGTTACACTCATAAAACAACCTTGGAAAATGGCCGAAACACTGCCGTTAGCGGATGCCAGTATTGTGCCATTCCAAGCGGGCAATACTGTTCAATGGCAGGTGAAATAATACAATATGAACTCTGAAAAACAGGCTGAAAACCAACAGTGGATGTATATTTTTGGCGCTTGGCTCATTGCGGCACTTTCAACACTGGGCAGCATCTTCTTTAGTGAAGTCATGGAGTTAGTGCCTTGTGTTCTGTGTTGGTATCAACGAATTTTTCTCTTTCCACTGGCAGTCATCCTGTTAGTGGGATTGTTTCCACTGGATAAAAACGTGGTGCGTTATGCTCTGCCGATTGCCATCATTGGATTACTTTTTACCATCTACCACTGCTTGCTGTTTTATGGCTTAATTCCAGAAACCATGCAACCCTGTACGCAAGGCATCTCCTGCTC
>JAMOLY010000016.1 GCA_027068835.1 Thiomicrorhabdus sp.
GGGGGGGAAATTAGAACTTACTCAAATGAAACGGGGGTCTTTTTGTCCACCAAAACAATCACTCTGCGATTAAGAGAGCGACCGTAAGCGGTTTTATTGGGAGCAACTGCATTGTTATCCGATTTTCCTTCAATCGTGAGCAGGCGTTTATCAACATCCATATCAATAAAGGTTCGCGCTACAGTTGCGGCTCGGGCTGCTGAAAGCTCCCAATTAGAAGGGAATTGAAAGTTATTAATGGATAGATTATCAGTATAACCAGTAATGGTGATGTATTGATTGCGCCCTGCGAGCGTTTCGCCTAATTTTTCAAGCTGTTCACGCGTGTTATCGCTAATGGTGGCACGCGCACTTTCAAAAAAACTATCCGATTTTAAGGTGATTTTTGTGTAATCTTCGGTATCTTCAATGCTGATATCTTGAGGATTTAGATCCTTCATTGCAGCTTCTATTTCCTCTGTTGAAGCGGGAGGTTTTAAATCAAGCTGCACAATCTCTTCTTGGGGCGGAGCTTTGTCTAAAACAGTAATGTCCCCGCCATCAATTGGTTCACCCGAAATACTTTGCACAAAGGCATCACGGTCTTTTGGGTCAACAGCGGCCATGAGCCACATGACTAAAAAAAATACCATGAGTACCGTCATTAAATCGGCTAGGGCAATTTTCCATGCACCGCCATGCGAGCCTTCATCATGCGTACGACGACGGCGTGACATTATGCCTTCCTCGCCAAAATACGAAATTCAGGTTGCGCAACGCCTTGTGCTATAAACAAATATTCCATCAGGAAATTCGAGATAATCATAGCTCTCTCGGCACTTCAAATTCAGGGGGGATGCGCTGACGACCGATTTCAAGCGCAATATTGGGTGACACGCCATTGGCATAAGCGGACATAAATGCAGCACTCATTTCAAGCAGCGCGGTGTCTTGACGCACCATAACTTCCATTGCATGAACAAAAGGCGCAAGTACGGCAAATGCAACAAAAATTCCTGTTAGGGTTCCAACCAATGCGGCACCAATTGCCGTTCCAATTTTAGCAACGTCCATGTCTCCGCCCAGCAATTCCATGGTTAAGATTACACCTAACACTGCAGCGACGATACCAAAACCGGGCAACCAATCGGCCACTTTACCCACCGATTTAGGCACTTCTAGCATAGAGACGGTAATGTCATGAATTTGATCGTCTAAATACAGGTCAAAGTTTTGGCTTTTAGGTGGATTAAGCAGAAGGTAGCTAAAATTATCAATAATGAATTTTTTTAAGTCTTTGTGTTTTAACACCGCTGGGTATTGCGCAAAAATAGGACTAGATTCAGGGCTTACAATATGTTTTTCAACCGCCAAAACCCCTGAAGATCGAGACAAACGAGCCAGCTCATTGAGCAAGCCTAATGTATCGGCATAAAGCGATTTGGTCACTTTTTCTCCCGCAAAGTAACGCCCTAAATAACCAAAACTACGCCACCAAATATACACGGGGGTTGAGGCTAAAAATGTTCCCAACGCCAAACCTAAAATAACGACTAACTCGGACGGGTGCCATAAAGACAATAAATTGCCCCCCATCAGCATAAAACCGCCAAAGAGACTGAGCATTATAATAAGAATACCAACAGGTTTAGCAAACATATTTTTTCACTTATTGTTTAAGGTTTAAAGCACTCAGGCGTTCTAAATAAGGTACGTTACGCCATTTTTTTGATAAAAAAGCCTTTGCTACGAAAAATAAAGCAATCGCCATACCAAAACATGCCACACATTAAAACAATATTTTATTTTTTACTCTACCAACCCAATTTTGGTAATTTTCTTTAACGTTCTAGGCAATACAATCCCTTTTTTTGCTCTGCTTGCTAACGCTTCTTCAATGGCGGTTGGGCCAAATATTTTTTGATACTTACCTGCCTGAAGTACCAGCTTTTCACCCAGTGTAAAAGCAAATATTGCATTAACAGACTCACCTCTTGGCATCTGAATTAATTTATTTCCCTTTCCTTTGGTCAGTGTAGGCAATTCATCCACAGAAAACACCAACATCCGAGGCTCACTGGTCACCACCATCAAGCGTTGCCCTTCTTCAACATTTACCACGGTTAAGACGTGACTGCCTGTGGGCAAACTAATGGATACTTTTCCCGCCTTATTTTTAGCGTATAAATTATCCAATTGCGTGATGAATCCAAATCCTGCACTGGAGGCAAGTATCACTTTTTCAGTGGGAACACCCATCATTACCTGAGTAAATTTGGCTCCCGCAGGTGGATTTAATCGTCCCGTTAATGGCTCGCCATGTGAACGTGCCGAGGGCAGTGTATGAGCGGGAAGGGCATAGGTTCGCCCTGTTGAGTCTAAAAACACGGTCATTTGTCGGCTTTGACCCGTTGTCTGAGAACAAAAGGCATCACCCGATTTATAGCCCAGTGCCGCACCGTCTACGTCATGCCCTTTTGCCGCTCTTACCCAACCATTTTCTGATAGCACAACGGTAATGGCTTCCGATGGCAATAAATCTTGCTCACTCATTGCCTGAGCGGCACGCGCACTAACCAGTGGCGAGCGGCGATCATCACCAAACAGTTTGGCGTCATTCAGTAGCTCTTTTTTCACTAAGGTTTTTAAACGCGCGGCACTGCCTAAAATTTGCTCTAATTTTTTACGCTCACTTTCCAACTCGGCTTGTTCAGTGCGAATGCGCATCTCTTCCAAACGTGCTAAGTGACGGAGCTTAAGCTCTAACACCGCTTCGGCTTGCGTATCTGATAACTCAAAACGTGCCATCAATGCGACTTTTGGCTTCTCCTCTTCTCGAATAATGGCAATGACTTCGTCAATGTTTAAAAAGGCGATTAACATGCCGTCTAAAATATGCAAACGCGCCAATACTTTATCTAAACGGTACTGCAAACGACGACGTACCGTTTCAGTTCGGTAGCTCAACCACTCCGTTAACATCATGCGTAAATTTTTAACTTGGGGGCGGCCATTTAAGCCAATAACATTAAAATTAGCACGGTAACTTTTTTCTAAATCCGTGGTGGCAAATAGATGCAACATGGCGGTTTCGATATCAACCCGTTTGGAACGCAGTTCAATCACAAAGCGAACGGGGTTTTCATGATCGGACTCATCGCGTAAATCCACCACCATCGGCAATTTTTTCGCCCGCATTTGTGCCGCAACCTGCTCCATTAACTTGGTGCCAGACACTTGATAGGGCAACGCATCAATAACCACATTAACACCATCCTCCACTCGATATTGTGCACGCTGACGAATGGAACCATGTCCCGTCTCGTACAATTTAAACAGCTCAGCTTTGGAGGTAATAATTTGCGCGGAGTTTGGATAATCGGGCGCGGGAATAAAGTCCATTAATTCTTCAGTTGAGAGATGAGGACTCCCTAACAGAGCAATGCACCCATCAATCACCTCTCTTAAATTATGTGGAGGAATATCGGTGGCCATGCCCACCGCAATACCCGATGTGCCATTTAAAAGTACATGCGGAACGCGTGCGGGCAACACTAAAGGCTCTTGCAATGTGCCATCAAAATTCGGTGTCCAATCCACCGTGCCCTGCGCGGTCTCTTCCAGTAACAGTTGGCTAAACTTAGATAAACGAGCTTCGGTATAACGCATGGCCGCAAAGGATTTAGGGTCATCCATTGACCCCCAGTTGCCCTGCCCATCCACCAAGGTGTAACGAAATGAAAAATTTTGCGCCATCAAGACCATCGCTTCATAGCACGCACTGTCGCCATGTGGGTGAAATTTACCCAGCACATCCCCAACGGTTCGAGCGGATTTTTTATGCTTTGAGGAGGCCTTAAGTCCCAGTTCTGACATGGCATAAATAATGCGGCGTTGTACAGGCTTTAAACCGTCTCCAATATGCGGCAATGCACGGTCTAAAATGACATACATGGCATAATCTAGGTATGCTTTTTCTGAAAATTCAGCAACGCTTTTTTGCTCAAT